>JAEXPB010000332.1 GCA_023438965.1 Bacillota bacterium
ACCTGCATGGCAGCTCTCTCACCCAGCTTCATGACCGCGCCTTTGCCGAATTGCTTCTCAATCTGACCTAAGGCGGCGTCAAGAGCCCGGGCCCTGTCCGCCTGCAATTTTTGGCTGATATCCTGCGAAGATTTTCCTGGTGCCTTTTCCCCACGTGCCATATGTTACCTCCGTAGTAGAACAATCGTTCTTTTCTCAATCATTATAAATTTCATTGCCCTTTAAGTCAATAAACAATCATCCGACAAATACCGACAAAAACCGGCAAAACCGACAAAGCATCTATCGCCGGCCCGATCGCGACTCTTCCGGCCGGTCAGCGTCGTCCGATCCGACGGCCGATTTTCTGCAGGATTTCCTGCGGTTCAGGCATCTGCAGGGCGATGGCGGCAATTCCGTATGTCGCCAGGCCGGCCAGGGACCGGAAAGCCAGCCAGCCCAGCTGGGCAATCTTGGCGTTCGGCTGGATGGGCAGGAGATTCAGGGCAGTGACGACCAGCAGCAGGGCGGCAGCGCAGAGGGCCGATCGAATCATGAAGGGCCAGATTCGTTTGGGCGCCGCTTCCGGATAGAGCATTTTATACAGTGTATACAGGAAAGCTATGCTGGTGCAGCTGGTCAGGGCATAGGCCAGAGACAGGCTGCTGACGCCCAGGCCAGGCAGCCAGCGGGTGAACGCCAGGCACAGCATGCTGTTCAGAATCAGGGTCAGGATGCCGTTATAGAGGGTAACCCGGGTATTCCGGCGGGCGTAAAAGGCTTGGTTGATCAGAAATACCATAGATTGGGGCACCATCGCCAGGCAATACCAGCCGAGTATGCCGCCTGCTCCGATGACGGATTGATCGTTGTAGCTGCCGCCCCATTGAAAGATCGCCCGGATGACATCCTCACGCATGGCCAGAAACAAACCGGCTGATGGAATGACCAGGAACAGCGCGCTGCGCAAGCTGCGGAGCAGCAGACGCCGGCTGCCGGCATGATCCTGGTTGGCAAACAGGCCAGCCAGGGTCGGCAGCATCACATTGCCGATAGCCACCGCAAAAATACCATAGGGCAGCTGCCAGGCGGTGGTCGCGTTGCGCAGCAAAGTCGCGGCACCGGCAAACTGGTTGGCAAAACTGGTCATGACAATCGTATTGACCTGGATGATCGATCCGGATATCAGCGTAGGCACCGCCAGGCTGAACAAACGGCGGAAACCCGGCTCGCTGTAGTCCAGGGAAAAGACGTAGAACCGGAATTCGCGCCTGGCCAGCCAGAACTGCAGGACAAAATAAGCCAAAGCGGCCAGCATGACGCCGGAAGCCACCCGCACCGCCGCGTTGCCGTTTTCTTTGAACAGCGGCGAGCGGGTGCCCAGCAGCAGCATGGCCAGGACAACGCAGACATTGTAAAAGGAAGGGCCGAACGATGTGGAGGAGAATTTCTTATACGCGTTCAAAATGCCGATGCACAGGGCAGCCAGCATCATGAAGAAAACCTGCGGGAACAGGGCCCTGGCCACTCTGATCGCCAGCGCGCTGATCTGCGGGTCCTTGCTGCTGTTGTAGAGCGGAATGATGACCGGAGCCAGCAGTTCGCCCAGCAGAACCGCCAGCAGGACCGCCACAGCGGTCAGGTTGATGAATATGCTGACACTGCGCCAACCCCGTCGCTCCGAGCGCCGTTCGATCGCCGCGGCCAGCGTCGGCGTAATAGCGGCTTGAATCGCTCCGCCCACCAGCAACTGATAGAAAAGGTCGGGAATTTGAAATCCGATGACAAAAGCATCCGAGGCGATGCCGACGCCGCCGAGAACGGGAGCGATCAGGATCTCGCGCAGCTGGCCGGTCAGCTTGCTCAACAGCAGGCCAGCCATCATCAATAAAGCCGCCAAGGACAAGCTTCGGTTGCGATTGTCAGCTCCCGATCCGACTGCGGGTCTGACGGCGGCGTCAGCAATGTTTCCGGCCAGGATGGCCGGACCATTCGAATGGTCCGGGGCAGCCGGCAGCCGTTCAGCAGGTTGGCTGTTTACGCGCCGTCGCGGTTGTTCCGGTATCCGGGCGCTCATGACAGCAGGCAGCGCCGGGCCAGGTCAAGCGCGTTCAGCGTGGCTACCTTGCGGATGCGCGCCCGATTGCCGCCCAGTTGCAGCCGCCTGGTCTGTGTGCCGGCAGCGCTGGCCACCGCCAGCCAGACCAAGCCGACCGGTTTCGCCGGGCTGCCGCCGTCCGGGCCGGCGATGCCCGTGACGGCCACGGCAAGATCTGTATTTAAGATGTCACGACATCCGGTCGCCATAGCGATAGCGCAAGATTCGCTGACTGCGCCCGCTTGGTTGATAATGTCGGACGGCACATGCAGGATCGCCATCTTGACGGCGTTGTCATAGGCCACCACACTGCCGCGGAAAACGGCGGAGGATCCGGGCAGGTCGGTTATTGCCGCCGATACCATACCGCCGGTACAGGACTCGGCAAACCCGATCGTCTGGTTGCGCTCGGTCAACAGGTCTTTGAGCACTTCCGGCATGCTGCGCGGACCGACTTCATAAATATATTCGCCCAGGCGCCGGCGCACCTCGGCCAGCAGGTCCTGGGTTCGATCCGGCTCATCCGGCTGGCTCACGGACTGGGTTATCCGGAACAGGACCTCGCCTTCGGACGCATAAGGTGCCAAGGTCGGGTTCCGCTGATTTTCAATCAGGTCGAGCAGCCTGGTTTCAGCAGCCGATTCACCGATACCGATCAAACGCACGAAAAGGTGGCGCAAACGATTGGCCGACTGGCTTTCCAGGTAAGGGGCAACCGACTCGCGGAACATCAGCTGCATTTCGGACGGCGGCCCCGGCAGCAAAATCAACCGTACTGGCCTTCCCGCCCGGACAGTTTCCAGGATTGCACCCGGTGCGGTGCCATTGTGGTTGGGCAGCACTATGGCCCCATCCGGCAGAAGGGCTTGTTTCCAGTTGTTAGCCGTGACTTCGCGGCGGCCGATACTGTGAAAGTAATCCTGGATGGCGGCGCGGCTGGGCTCGTGCAGGTGCAGTTGCAAACCGGCAAAGCGGGCGGCGCCGGCCATTGTCAGGTCATCCTGGGTTGGCCCCAGGCCGCCGGTCAGGATAATCAGGTCGGAACGGTCGGCGGCCAGCTGCAGGACGGCTTGCAGACGGTCCGCATTGTCGCCGACAACGGTCTGGTAATAGGAATTGATGCCCAGCAAGCTGAGTTCGCGCGCCAGCCAGGCCGCATTGGTGTTCACAATCTGCCCGAGCAGCAGTTCAGTTCCGACACAGAGAATCTCTGCGGCATTAATGGCAGTCATTCGGTTCATCTTCTTTCTCCGCCATTGACGGTCCGGTTAATCCGGCCAGATCCAGGCCATCCAGGCGGCGGCGTACCTGGCTTGCTTTCTGGCCGCTGTCTTCAATCTCGTTCAGGGCACGTACCAATCGGTTGCGGGTTCGTTCCAGGCTTTCCTCATAAAGGTGGAAATCGCGCTGCACCTCGGCCAGGCATTGGGCAATCTGAATGGAGCGCTGCTCCAGGGCCTGCAGCCGGAACGCGGCTTGCAGCCCGGCCAGGGTGGCCGTCATGGATGACGGGCCGGCGATGATGATCCGGAAATCGCGGTAGATGTCGGCGATCAGATCGGTTTCGCGCACAACTTCGGCGAAGAGCCCTTCGGTCGGCAGATAGAGCAGGGCAAAATCCGTGGTTCGCGGCGGCAGGATATACAGATTGGCAATTTTCTTGGCTTCCTGGCGGATCCGGCTGTTCAGTTCGCGCCGGAACACCTCGGCCGATTCCAGATCACCCGCCTCCAGCGCGGCCAGCAGCCGGGCGAAATAATCGAGCGGAAATTTGGCGTCAACCGGCAACAGGACATCCTCGGCCGCTGCCTGGCCGGATGGAATGCGGATCGCAAATTCAACCGCCTCCTGTTTCTCCGGCCGGATCCGAACTTGCCGTTCGAACTGCCCGGGTGCAAGGACCTCCGTCAGCAGCCGGTCCAGCTGCAGTTCGCCGATCACGCCGCGGGTCCGGACATTGCCCAGGACCTGCTTGAGCGAACGCACCTCCGCCGTGACTGTCTGCATTTCCTGCAGGCTGCCGGAGACCTTGTTCAGGCTCTCGGTCACCGCCCGGCGAACATTCTCCAGCTGCTGCCCGTTCCCCTGGCCATACTGCTGCAGCTGGCCCAGGAAAAGGGCGTTCACTTCCCGCTGGTCGCGGTTGGACTCGGCCACCCGGCTGGCCAGATTGCCCTGCAGCTGGTCGATTTGCCGGGCCAGATCGGCGCCCAGGCGGGTCAGGTCTTCCCGCAGCAACCGTTCGGTCAGGCGGGCTTCCCGGTTCCGGCGGGCCAGGCGGGCCAGGATGACGGCCAGAACGATGACTGCCAGCGCAAACAAAGCCAGGATAACCAGCAAGGCGTCGCCGCCTGGCGGCGTCAGAGCCAGGGCAGCCGGCTGCGCGGGCATCATTACAGGTGCTCCTGCCGGCAGAAGGCCTTCAGTGTGTTCTGCATCAGCTGGGCGATCGTCATCGGGCCCACACCGAACGGCACCGGCGTGATCGCTCCGGCAATCTCCGCCACGTTGGCAAAGTCGACATCGCCAACCACTTTGCCTTCGGCTGATCGGTTGATGCCGACATCGACAACCACCGCGCCCGGCTTGACGAAATCCGCAGTCACGAAACCGGCCCGGCCGACGGCGGCAATCAGGATGTCCGCCTCCCGGCAGATCCGCGGCAGGTCGGTTGTTTTAGAATGTGCGACGGTCACGGTGGCGTTTTCCCGGAGCATCAGCTGGGCGACGGGTTTGCCGACGATGTTGCTGCGTCCGATGACCACGCAGCGCTTACCGCTGATGGCGATGTCATTGGCTTTGAGCTTGGCCAGGACGCCGGCCGGCGTGCACGGAACCAGGCAATCGCGACCCAGCGACAGCAGGCCGGCGTTGACCGGGTGGAACCCGTCGACATCTTTTTCCGGCGCAATCGCACTGATCACGGTGAATTCGTCGATGTGGGCCGGCAAAGGCAGCTGGCACAGGATGCCGTGCACCTGGCGGTCATAGTTGAGCGCATCGACCAGTTCCAGGATCTGCGCCTGGGAAACCTCTGCCGGCAGTTGGTAGCCAAAGGACTTGATGCCTGCTTCCGCACACGCTTTTCTCTTGTTGTTGACATATATGGACGATGCCGGGTCTTCGCCGACCTGGATGACAGCCAATCCGGGACGGCGCCCGGATTCAGCGTTCAGGGCGGCGATGGCGGCGCCGGTCCGGCTGCGGATTTCCTGGGCCAGTTCTTTGCCTCGCATGATCGTTGCCATGTTGTTTCTCCTCTCGAACAAGGGGGTGCTTGGCATTGGATGGATCCAATGGCCGGCCGGCTTCAGATGCAGCTGATCGAACCTTGGGCGGGATAAGCTTGTCCGGACCATAGCCGATCAGGTCGGTCCGGCCGGCCAGACGCAGCGCGGACAGGACCAGGTCGCGGTTCTCCGGCCGGCCAAATTGCAGCAGGGCGCGCTGCAGGGCCTTTTCCCGGCTGTCCGGCACATGGATGGGCTGCAGGGTGAACGGGTCCAGTCCGGTATGATACATCGTCGTGGATACGGTCCCCGGTGTCGGGTAGAAATCCTGCACCTGCTCGGGCATCACCCGGCTGGCCCGGATATCCAGGGCGAGTTCGATCGCATCGGCCAGGTCGCAGCCGGGGTGACCGGAAATCAGGTAGGGAACCAGATATTGTTTCAATCCAAGCTGTCGGTTGACCTGTTCGTAGCGGGTCCGGAATTCCTGGTAGACTTCCGGCGACGGCTTGCCCATCGCCTGCAGCGTCCGGCGGCTGACATGCACCGGAGCCACTTTCAATTGCCCGCTGACATGATGCTGACACAACTCGGTCAGGAAGTCATGTTGCCGGTCCAGGAGCAGATAGTCGAACCGGACGCCGGAACGGATGAAGACTTTCTTGATGCCCGGCAGGGCGCGAATCTGGCGCAGGACATCCAGATAGTCGCCATGGTCAGCCTGCAGGGCCGGACAGGGCTGCGGGAACAGGCACTGCTGGTCCTTGCAGACCGAACCTTTGCGTTGGCGGGGGCAGGCCGGCTGGAAAAAGTTGGCAGTCGGACCGCCGACATCGTGGATATATCCTTTGAAGTCCGGCTGGCTCGCCAGAAGTCGCGCCTCCTGGATAATCGACCGGGCGCTGCGGCGCTGGACGATGCGGCCCTGGTGGAAGGTGATGGCGCAGAAATGGCAGCCGCCGTAACAGCCGCGGTGGCTGTTGATGCTGAAGCGGACCTCTGCAATCGAGGGTACGCCTCCCTCCGCCCGGTGGCGGGGATGCGGCGGTCTTTCATACGGCAGCGCTGCGATGCGGTCCATCTCGTTCATGGTCAGCGGGCGCTGCGGCGGATTCTGCACCAGGTAACGGCCGCTGTGGCGCTGGATCAGCGTCTTGCCGGCGCCGGGATCCTGTTCGCGGTATTGGTAACGGAAAGCGGTCGCATAAGCCAGCTTGTCCCGCGCAACTTCTTCATAGGACGGCAGCAGGATCTGCCGGTCGTCTTCCGGCAGGATTGAATCGCGCAGGCTGTCCATGGGTATCGATCCGGCGTCCAGATGGTAATCCGGGAAGCCGGCGATGAACGATGCACAGCTGCCGGGCAGCTGTTCCGGCTTGGCCAGGACGCAGGTGCCGCGAATGGCATTGATCTTGCGGATCGGCACGCCTTTGGCCAGGAGCGCCGCCACTTCCAGCAGCGGCAGTTCGCCCATGCCGTAAATCAACAGGTCGGCCTGGCTGTCCTGCAGGATCGACCGGCGGACCTGATGGCTCCAGTAGTCATAATGGGCAAATCGGCGCAGGCTGGCCTCAATGCCGCCAATGATCAGCGGGATCTCCCCCATTTGCTCCCGGACCAGGCTGCAGTAGCGGATCGTGGTCCGGTCCGGGCGTCGGCCGCCGGTGCCGCCAGCCGAATAACGGTCGTCCGAACGGGGCTTGCGGCTCGCTGTATAGTTGTCGACCATCGAGTCCACCACGCCGGAAGAGACCAGAACCGCCAGACGCGGCGGACCCATGGCCAGCAAGCTGGCCGGATCGGTCAGCGACGGTTGGACAACCAGACCGACGCGATAGCCTTCCCTTTCCAGCAAGCGGGTCAGCAGGGCGGCGCCGAAGCTCGGATGATCGACATAAGCATCACCGGTCACAAAAAGAAAATCCAGTTCGTCCCAGCCCCGGTCGGCCATTTCGGCCCGGCTGAGCGGTAAATGGGCCATCGTCAGCTGTCCTCCCGGGCTTTGAATTCGAGATACTGGGCCTGCGAGATCAGGACCTTGCGCGGCTTGCTCCCTTCAAATGGGCCGACATAGCCCATCTCCTGCATGCGGTCGATCAGGCGGGCCGCCCGGGGATATCCGACGTTCATGCGCCGCTGCAGGAGTGAGACCGAGGCGTAACCGGCTTCAACGACGATACCGAGCGCCTGAGGCAGCAATTCATCCTGGTCGCCGCTGTCGCGTTCCTTGCCGCTGCCGGCCGGTGCGGTCATGATCGCGTCAGCGATCGCCTGGTCATAGGTTACCTCTCGTTGGGTTTTGATATGGGTCAAAACACGTTCGACTTCGGAGTCAGTGACAAAAGCGCCCTGGCCGCGAATCGGTTTGGCCGAGCTTTGCGGATAGTAGAGCATATCGCCTTTGCCCAGGAGTTTCTCCGCGCCGGCCATGTCGAGGATGGTCCGCGAGTCGACCTGTGATGCGACTGCGAAAGCGATGCGCGAAGGGATGTTGGCCTTGATGACGCCGGTGAGGACATCGACCGACGGCCGCTGGGGCGCAATGATCAGGTGGATGCCGGCCGCGCGGGCCATGGCGGTCAGCCGGGCGATCGCATCCTCGACTTCCGTTGGTGTCGTGGCCATCAGATCAGATAATTCATCGATGACCAGCAGGATCAGCGGCAGTTTTTCGAAGTCTTCCTCCCCGCGCAGCGCGGCCGCGTTGTAGGAATTGATGTCGCGCACCGATTTCTCGGCGAACAGGCCATAGCGCCGGACCATCTCGTTGACGGCCCAGAGCAGGGTGTTGGCGGCTTTCTTGGGATCGGTGACCACCGGCGCCATCAAATGCGGGATGCCATTGTAAACGCTCAATTCGACGACCTTGGGGTCGATCATCAGCATACGGACGTCGTCCGGGCTGGAACGGTACAGGATGCTCATCAGGATGGCATTGATGCACACTGATTTGCCGGACCCCGTCGCGCCGGCTATCAGCAAGTGCGGCATCTTGGCCAGGTCGCAGAGGATCGGGCTGCCCTGGATGTCCCGGCCGAGGGCGGCGGTCAGCGGCGAGTTGCCGCGCAGGAACTCCGGCGACTCCAGCAGGCCGCGCAGCAGGACCGGCGAGGTCTCCTTATTCGGAATCTCGATGCCGATCGCCGATTTGCCGGGGATCGGTGCCTCGATGCGGACGCCCATTGCGGCCAGGTTGAGCGCGATATCGTCGGAAAGACTGACGATCCGGCTGACCTTGACACCCGGACCGGGGCTCAGCTCGAAACGCGTGATCGTCGGTCCGGTGGTGACATGTATGACGGTGGCCTGAATGCCAAAACTTTCCAGCGTATGCTCCAGCTTTTTGCCCAGAGTCTGGATGGCGCTGTTATTGGCAATCCGCGAGGCGAAATTCTGGTCTTCGCGCAGCAGGTCAAGCGGCGGCGCCTGATACGGCAGGTCCAGGGCCATTTGCGAGCCGGGCGGGCCGGATATCCGGCTTTGCCTGGTCTGCATCAGGTCAATCGCCGTGCCGGCGGCGTGGTGCTCATCCGTCCGGTCAGCCCAATGGGACCGGCCATCGGCAGCAGCCATTTCGGCTTCCGCCAGGCTGGTCGGTGCCTGGACAGCCGCGGCAGCTGCCGGGGTGCCGGCTTCGCTGGACGAATTGCCGCGCGTACCGGCTTCATCTGATTGCCCGATCCGGCGGATGTCCGCCGGCAGCGGGGCAGACGGTGCGACCGCTGCAGGATCAACGCCGGATGCGGCTGGCTCATAGTCCGAATGGGCGGATACGATCGAATAGGATAAAGCAGCCGGTTGAACCGGTCGATCATCAGGTGCCGGCATCCAGTCCGGATCCTTGAGCTTAAGGTCGTACGGTGAACGGGGCGGCTGCGCGGCCTTAGCTTTGCCGGCGTCCGGACGTTCATGGCCCGGCGCGGTCTGCAGGAATTCCGGGACCGAAAGATCGGCGGCCGCCGATTCATCCGGCTCGTCCGCAGCACCCAGCCAGAGGCGCTTTAAATTGTCCAATAGGGACGGATGCGTCCTGGCTGGCGTTGCCAGCTGGCCAATCTGATCCGGGCTGGTTTCGGCGTCTGGTGAACCCGCCGCAGTTCCGGTTTCGGTGCCGGTTTTAGTGTCGGCTTTCTGGTCTGTCGGCAGCAACAGGTCAAAGCTGCGGGCCTCTTTGGCTTCGGCCGACCGGTTTTCGCGGATCGTCGCCACGCTGGAACGGACCGCATCGTCGACACGCTGCCGGGTGTGCTGCAAGGCTTCGGCTGTCCGGCCGACAGCCCGGGAAAGCGATACATTCAAGAGGAGGATAATTTGCGACAACAGCAATGCGCCAACCAGAACGAGCGAGCCGACCGAGCCGGCAATGGCCAGCAGGGCTTGTGCCAACAGGCCGCCGAGCAAGCCGCCGGTCAGCGGTTTCCCGCCGGTGGCCAGCAATTCCGGTTCGATGCCGGTCCGCCAGAGGCTGGCGAGCGCTTTCCAGGCTTCGGGCTGCTGGTCTTCGCCCAGACAAAGCTGCCGGTAAGCGGTCTGGTCGACAGTCAGCAGATGAAGCAAGGCAGCCGTGCCCAGCAGCAGGAGGAGCACGGAAGTAAAGCGCAGGCGGGTAATCCGCAGCTGCTGCTCGATCAGGTAATCAATCGCCATGTAGGTGAAAATAACCGGCAGCGCCAGAGCCGTCACGCCGATCAGCCCGCGTCCCCCGGCAGCCAGGACGGCACCGATCCAGCCGCTGCGCCCGGCCGGCATATAGAAGGCCAGGCCCAGGATCACCGCTGTCGCCAGATAAAGGACGCCATTGATTTCCTTTTTGTGGTCGATTCCGCTGTCGGCCATTTCAGATCCGCTTCCCTTCCCGGTTCAGTCGCCGGCTGAGGGTCAGCAGGGCGACTAATGTCTTGGCATCGTGTATTTCACCTCGGTCGATCATAGCCAGGGCGTCCGCCAGAAGGACCGGAT
>JAEXPB010000254.1 GCA_023438965.1 Bacillota bacterium
GCCGATCATGACGCCCTTGACGAAATATTTCTGCAGGAAGGGATACAGGGTCAGGATCGGCACGGTCGAGACGATGATGACCGCGTACTTGATGTTCTCGACCAGGGTGGCCCGCATGGCCAGCGACTCGATGTCCGAGAGCATTTCCTCGGAGACCCGGTTCTGAACCAGGATCGAGCGCAGGATCAGCTGCAGAGGGTAGAGCTTGGAATCGGTGATGTAGATCAAAGCGTTGAAGAAGCCATTCCAATGGGCGACGCCATAATAGAGGACCATGACGGCAATGACCGGCTTGGACAGCGGCAGGATGATCCGGAACAGCTGGCCAAGATTGGAGCAGCCGTCGACCTGGGCCGCATCATGCAAATCCTGAGGTATGGTCGACTGGAAGAAGGTGCGCATGATGATCACATTCCAGACCGAAACGGCACCGAGCAGGATGATCGACCAGACCGTGTTGCGCAGACCGAGGCTGGAAACCAGCAGGTAGGTGGGGATCAGGCCGCCGCTTAAGAACATCGTGAAAATCAGGATCCAGGTCAGGAAGGTCCGTCCGACCAGATCCCGGCGGGAAAGCGGATAAGCGGCCATCACGGTGAGGATCAGGTTGATCAGCGTACCGGCTACGGTGTAGAACAGGGTGTTCCGGTAGCCGGTCAGGATGTCCTGGTCGCGGAAGACCATTCGGTAGGCGTTGGTATGGAAACCGGACGGCCAGAACAGGATTTTACCGGCGTTGACCTGCAGCGGGTCACTGAAGGAGGCGATAATGATGAAGTAAAGCGGATATAGGGTGACCAGCAAGATGATCGCCAGCAGGGTCGTGTTGACAATCCGGAATGTCAGGTCCTGGGAAGATTTGATTGATTGTATCATGGGCCGTACCTCTTTCTGGGCAGGATGGTGTCGGGGGATCATCACCAGAGGCTGGTCTCGCTGATCTTGCGGGCGATGGTGTTGACCAGGAAAAGCAGGACCAGATTGATGACCGAATTGAACAGGCCGACGGCTGAAGCGAAGCTGTAATCGCTTTGGATCAGGCCGGCCCGGTAGACAAAAGTGGAGATGACATCGGCGGCGGAACGGTTCAGGTCGTTCATCATCAGGAAGACTTTCTCGAAACCGACGCCCATGATGTTGCCGCAGGCCAGGATCAGCATGATTACGGCGGTGGGCAGGATGCCCGGCAGGTTGATGTACCAGATTCGCTGCAGCCGCTTCGCGCCGTCAATGATCGCCGCCTCGTGCAGCTGCGGGTCGATCCCGGTCAGGGCGGCCATGTAGATGATCGAGCCCCAGCCAGTGCCCTGCCAGATGCCGGAGAGGACATAGATTGTCTTGAAATATTTGGCTTCATACATGAAGTTCACGGCCGGCAACCCGACAGACTCGATGATTCGGTTGATGAAGCCGGACTGCGGTGACAGGAAGAGCTGCAGCATGCCGACGATGACGACGGTGGAGATGAAATGCGGCGCGTATGTCACGGTCTGCACGGTCCGGCGGAAAACCTTGCTGCCGACCTCGTTCATCATCATGGCCAGGATGATCGGCATCGGGAAGCCCAAAACCAGTGAATACAGGCTGATCCCGAGCGTATTGCCGATCAGCTGCGTGAAATAGTAGCTTTTGAAGAAACGGGTGAAATGGTCGAAGCCGATCCAGGGGCTGCCCCAGATGCCCAGCGAGCCGGCGAACCGCTTAAAAGCGATCTGGACGCCGTACATCGGGATGTAGTTAAAGATGATGAAATAGATGATGACCGGCAGGATCAGCAGATAAAGGTCCCAGTTACGCAAGACGCGCCTGCGGAGGACAAGGCCGGATAGGGGACGGTTGCGTTCTTTTGCCATGCGATATGCCACCTCGTTTCGGATGGCCTCATCTTAGCATCGGCAGAAAACGACTGTCTATAATCAGTATTTTGATAATCTGCAGATCTTTACAAATCAACGGATGTGCATTTTGGCTGATGCGGACAAGAGAAGACGATCGGGTGGTGCCGCGAAGCAAGCCGGTGAAACGGCTGCACAGAAAAATGGAGCCTCCCGCATTTGATGGGAGGCTCCCAGGCACCTGGTTCATCCGATAGCGGCCGCGCTGCTACGCTTTGACCGGTTGGCCACAGGATTCGCGGATGACCAGCGGGGCATCCATCAGGATCTGGATGCCGGCGATGTCCTTGGACTGGATCTGCATGATCAGCGCCTGGGCAGCCTGGACGCCCATCGACCCATATGGAATGTCGATGGCAGTCAGGCGCGGCCGGGCATACGAAGGCGCGCTGACATTACCGAAGGTAACGATGGCCAGATCCTGCGGCAATTTGAGACCATGGTCGAGGAAGGCGCTCTGCAAGCCGATGGCCAGCGTGTCACCTGCCGTAAAGGCGGCCGTCGGCCGGTCCTCCATGGCCAGCAGCGCTTCGCCGGCCGTATGCCCGTATTGCTCGCTGTATTCGCCCTGGAAGATATAACGGTCGGGCGTTTCCAGGCCGCTTTGCTGCATGGCGTTCCGATACCCGGCCAGGCGCAGCTCGGAGTGGCGGAACTGTTTCTCGCCGCCAATATAGGCGATTTTCCGGTGACCGAGCTGGATCAGACGCATGGTGGCGGCATAAGCGGCAGTAATGTCGTCTGTGTTGACATAATTGACATGTCGCTTGTTCATCCAGCGATTGATGATGACATAAGGAATCTTGGTCTGTTGGAAATAGCCAACGAGCGCGTCTTCCTGAATGGCGCTGGTGCCGATGATCAAGTAACCGTCCAGCCGTTTGGCAAAATAGGCCTCGATATTGGCGGCGTCCTTATCCTCGATCAGCAGCAGGGAATTACTGATGCCCTGTTGGTCAAGAATGTGGATAAAACTGGTGATGACCGTATAAATACCAGGATGGGCCTGCATGCTTTGGCCGGAGGTCTTGGCCACGATAATGCCAACCTGCAGCGGGGGCGCTGCCGGCTGGCGAGCCGGCTTGATTGAATACTGCAATTCGGCGGCGGCCGCCATAACGCGGTTGCGCAGCTCATCATCGACCGACTGCCGGTCATTGAGCACCCGTGAAACGGTACTGGGGGAAACACCGGCTATCTTGGCAATGTCACGGACTGTTGGCATAACGGCACCTCGCTGCATGATAGGGACATTATCCCATAAAATAGGCTTTCATGACATCATTGCCCGGCATGTTCAGCCAGGCGTCGATATAATTGGCGGCCTGTTCATAACTCCTGGTCCGATGGTCTTCCAGCATATAGTAAACCAGCAGATCCTTGTCGTGCTGCCGGACCGCCTCCACCATCAGCTCGGCATAAGCCCAACGCGGTATCATGGCTTTGATCATCAGATTTTTCGGGAAAGGCTTCTCGCTGACCGGGTGGATGCCGAAACCGTCGATCAGCGCCTGACACTCCACAACGACATCCTCGGGTATACCCTTGATGATTTGACCGGCGTTGGGAATATTGACCTGATAGATACCTTGGTGATTATTGGTCAGTGAATCGATGATCGGTACGACCTGTTCGCTGCTGGGGGCCAGTTTAAATACCGAATCGATGCGGCCGGCGGGATTCGCAGCGAGCTGCTCGACTTCCTGGTTCTTCTGTTCGAGCCGGTCCAGGAACTTGTGCCAGCCAACATGGGAATCCATGCCGCCAACCTCGCCGAACCACTTTTGCTTCATCGGATAATCTGTATGCATCCACCAGGCGGCCATGCGGGCGGTATCGCCGATCGGCAGACGGCCGTAAATCCGATACTGCTCGATGGCGGCCTTGCCGAGGTCGTATTGATTGCTCAGGTCGTCACTGGCATGATCCCGGATCCAGCGGTCCAGCAAAGGCATGATGTCCTCACCTTCATACTGGAGCTCACTGAGCCAGATCCAGTGATTGAAGCCGACGGCCCGGCCAGCGCCCTTGTCCGGATCGAGACCGAGCTCCCGGAGGACGCCGCGGATGCCATAATGCCCATGACAAAGGCCGATCACCTTGACCGGCGAAGTCCGGCCCAGCGTCATGCAGCCTTCGAAGACTGGATTAGCCGATTGAATGAGCCAGGCACTCGGGCAGATGCGGGCAATGTCAGCGGCTACTTCGCCGAAGAAGACTATCTGTCGCAGATAGTGCAACCAGGAACCGCGGTAATAGCCGTGTTCGGTTCCCAGGCTGCGGCAGGCCTCGGCATAAGCATGACCGCCGACCTGGGCCATATTGATGATGAAATCGGCGCCTTCCAGCGCCGCTTCCCGGCTGGTGGTCTTGCTGAATGTCAAATCGGCGTGCAGTTCACGGGCCAGGCGGCGAGCCAGATTGTCGATGAGATCAAGCTTGTGCGCGTCGACATCCATAAATGTCACATGTGAGCCGGCCAGTTCCTTCTTCAGACACAAATCACAGACTATGGTGGTGGAGAAGGTTGCGCTGCCAGCGCCGATAATCACGATGTGCGGTTTTTTCATTGAGATCTTCCTCCTGAGAATCGTTCACGGTAGTATAAGACTGGTGAATGAGATTGTGAAACGTTGCCAACTTGTTTCCGAAAACATGTCTTCTAAACCAATATAGCACAAGGAATTACGAAACGCAATAGCCGGTGTTTCGCAGTTGTTGCTAAAGGGCACTGACGTTTAGGTCAGCCTGTTGATGGCGAAGTTACTAAAAATACGAAAAACATCTTGCAAATATCGGTCATATAGCCTACAATGAAAACCATCAAGGCTATCCAGCCTGCCCGCACCATGCTGTTTACGGGAAACAAGTAGAGAAACAAAAATCAGATTAGCCAAAAACAAGCAGAAACAAAATCGGAAACAAATCGGCAACAAAGCGGATAACCAGCGCGAGAACACACATAAGGGAGAGGATTGCAATTGAAAGAGATCAAAGGAATGTGCCCGATTATTCCCACGCCCTATACTGTCCGGGGCGAAGTCGACTATGACGGCCTGCGGAGCATCCTGAAAACCAGAGCCGAAGCGGGTGTGGATGCTTTTACGCTCTTCGGCATCGGCGGCGAATACTACAAGCAATCGGATGAGGAGAGTCGCCAGATGGTTAAAGTGGTGGTCGACGAATGCCACCGTCTGGACATCCCGTTGATCATATCCGTCACCCAGCATGCCACCATCGTCGCCTGCAAATGGGCGCAATACCTGGAAGCTGCCGGCGCGGACTGCCTGATGGTCTTGCCGCCGTTTTTTCTGAAACCATCCGGAGAGGACGTTTATCAACATACCAAGGCAATCGCCGATGCGGTCAAGATCCCGATTCTCGCCCAATACGCACCGGAACAGACCGGTGTCAGCATCGGGCCCGATGTCTGGAAGCGGCTGAGCGAAGAATGCGCGAACGCCAAGTATTTCAAGATTGAATGCAAGCCCAGCGGCGCCTATATCAGCAAAATGATGAACATCATGAAGCCGGAACCCCGGATTTTCATCGGCAACTGCGGTCTGCAGATGATCGAGGCTTTCGATCGCGGCGCCATCGGTGTCATGCCCGGCAGCGCCCTGGCGGAAATTTACATTAAAATCTATCGCGAATTTTTCGCTGGCCGGCGGGATGAAGCCATCCGGTACCACAATGCCATCCTGCCGCTCTATAACCATATCCGGCAAAACGTGGAGATGGTCAATCTTTTTGAAAAGAGGATCCTGAAGCTCCGGGGGATCATTGAGAGCGACTTCTGCCGCAAGCCCTGCTTCATGCCGGATCAAGAAGATGAAAGGCTTTTCCGGATGTACTATGAGCAGCTCAAGCCCTTGCTGGAATCATGATAATCCGCAAACAGGAGGAACCGGCGCTGTGGATAACAAGATAACTAAAATCGAATACTTCAAAATGGGCATCCCGCGCGACACGCCATATCTGGGCCAGTTGGGTGAACAGGATATCGTCACCAAGAACGGTTATTTTGTCCGGCACAGCAATTCGGGCATCTACAGCCTGAAGGACAATAGCCTCCTGGTCAAGGTCACCTGCGCCAGCGGCGAATATGGCTGGGGCGAGTGCGTCACCGTCGTTGCCCCGCAGGTGCCGGCCGCGATTATCGAACAGATTATCGAGCCGCTGGTGGTAGGCCGGGACCCGCTCCTGGTGGTCGAGATCACCGAGAATCTTTACAATGCGATGAACCTGCGTGGGTTCTTCGGCGGTTTCTATCTGGATGCCATCGCCGCCGTGGACATCGCGCTCTGGGACCTGAAAGGTAAATTGCTGCAAACACCGATTTGCGAGCTGCTCGGATCATCCCGGCACAAGAAGCTGAAAGCATATGTTTCCGGC
>JAEXPB010000384.1 GCA_023438965.1 Bacillota bacterium
CGCCTACAGCAGCCGGCACTGGGATGGCTTCCACGGCTACTTCTATACGCCGCCGGAGGGACCGACAGCATTTGCGGCGGCCGCCGTCAACGCAACGGGCAATGTTGCCCAGATCGCCTTCGCCGCATTCACCGCATACGAAGGAAGCAGTGCCTGCGCGATCAAGGCCCTCGTTCGCCAATGCCTGGCGCGTCTGCTGCCCGAACCGCTGCTGCTGGCGAACGGTTTGCCTTCAACCGCCCGGGTGACCGCCACCGGCTGCACCGAATACACCCTTCTGCACATCAAAGTGACCTACCCGGAAATTCGCGGCCGCATGGGTATCATCGAAGAGCATAATATCCAGGAAGCCGGCGCGGCGATAGATATCCGCGGCCGGTTCACCAGCGCGCGCACCCTGCCGGAGCAGGAACCAGCTGCGGTCGAAGACCTCGGCAACGGCTACACCCGGATCCGGCTGCCCCGCATCGTCGGTTACCAGATGATCCAGCTGATGCCTGGCACAGACTAAAATCCGGGGGCAGGTAAAGATATGGCCGGCAACTATGATTTCCGATCCAGGCTGCTGACGGTTCATCCGGCTGATCGCCGCGATCCGGCACTGCAGCCGGATCTTACCGCCGAACTTGTTCTGACGGATGCCTCCCGCATCCTGGTCCCGGACACCGCCGGTCCGGTCCTGCGGCAGGCTGCGTGCGACCTGCAGGATTATCTGCAGGCATCGATGGGCCTGACCATTCAGGTTGTGCTGATGCCGAATCGGGATGCCGCTGCCAACGGCGTAACCGAAGTTGCCGGATCACCGGTCCTGCCCGGCGACATAGTTGTTGCGACAGTCGGGTATACGGGCCGCGATCTCGGTGATTGCGCCGTCACCCGGGGATTCCGGCTCGATTGTGACCAGGCGGTTGTCATCAGCGGCTTTGATGAACGCGGCGCCATGCAGGGCTGTTATTATCTGGAGGACTGTCTGAACCTGCGACGGGCGCCGTTCGTGCGCCGCGGCAGCGAACGCCGCCGGCCGCTTTTCTCGCCGCGCATGGTCCACTCCGGTTATGGACTGGACCAATACCCCGACCCTTATCTCGCTGCCGTCGCCCATGCCGGAATGGACGCCATCCTGGTCTTTGTCCAGGCGCCGGACACCACGCCGGCCGGCTCGCTTGATTTCAACGATCTCTGCCGGCGGGCCGCCGTCCAGGGCCTGGATGTCTATGCCTACAGCTACCTGAAAAGCGGGCTTCATCCGGACGATCCCGGCGCCGAGGCTTATTATGACCGAGTCTATGGCTCGGTTTTCCAGAGCTGCCCGGCCTTCAAGGGCATCGTCCTGGTCGGCGAATCGGTGGAATTCCCGTCGCGCGACGAGCGGACCACCGGCCGTTCCTACCTGACGCCACCGCCGGATGGCCTGCCGTCCGCCAAGCCCAGTCCCGGCTGGTGGCCCTGCCGCGATTACCCCCAGTGGCTGGCCCGGGTCAAATCGGCGGTCCGCCGTTACCGGCCGGATGCGGACATCGTTTTCTGGACTTACAACTGGGGCTATGTCGAGGCGCCATACCGGCTGGAGCTGATCAACAGCCTGCCGGCCGACATATCCCTGCTGGTGACCTTCGAAATGTTCGAGAAAATAAAGACCGGTCCCGTAACCAGCACGTGCGTCGACTATACCTTGATGTTCGCCGGGCCCGGCGAATATTTTCGCAGCGAAGCCCAGGCCGCCCGCGAATGCGGCATCCGGCTTTATGCGATGGTCAACACCGGCGGACTGACCTGGGATATCGGCGTGATTCCCTTCGAACCGGCACCGCAGCAATGGATGGCCCGCCACGCGGCGATTCTGCATGCCCAGCGCCAGTTTGGCCTGTGCGGCCTGATGGAATCGCACCATTTCGGTTTCTGGCCGTCATTTGTCAGCGATCTGGCCAAAGCTGCCTTTGCCGCTTCGGCCGTCTGTCCGCCGGCTGACGGCGCTTCACTGTCGCCGGTCGCAGCGGCTGCCGCCCAACCGCCGGCAGATCCATCTGCGTTCTTGCGCCGGATCGCTGCTCGCGATTGGGGCGAAGCCAATGCCGATCAGGTTGTCGAGGCCTGGGCGCTCTGGAGCGACGGCATCCGCCATTGCCTGCCCACCAACGAAGACCAGTATGGTCCCTTCCGGATCGGACCGGCCTATCCTCTGATTCTGAATCGGAAAGCAACCATCCCCGAAGCTCCGGATGTTCTTTTTGGCAGCCGGATCTGTCATCTGGACTACCGCAATGCCGACTCGGGACGCTGTTCGCCGCTTTCCAGCCGCCTGCCGGTCGAAATCGCCTCTCTCACCATCATGCGCGACCGTTTCACCGCCGGCGCGCGAATCTTGCAGGACCTGTTGCCCGGCTTGACGGCCGGCCAGCAGCCCGATGCTGTGCGCCTGGTTAATCTGGGGCACTACATCAGCCGTTGCGCGCAAACCACCATCCATGTCAAAGAATGGTATCAGGCCCGCCTCCGGTTATATGGCGCAGTCAGCAACGCCGAACTGACAGCCGCCCTGGACCGGCTGCAGGCCATTGCCGAAGCGGAAATCGTCAACGCCGAGGCAGCCATTCCGCTGGTGCGGCTGGACTCCCGCCTCGGCTGGGAACCGAGCATGGGCTACCTGGGCGATGAGGCGCATCTGCGCTGGAAGATCCGGCAGGTCCGTCTGGTTCTGGACTGCGAGCTAACCCGCTATCGGGCTTCGCTGCTGTATAATGACTGACTGGTTTGGTATAATAGCCTGGATTGTCACAGGAGGATAAACCTTTGGCCAAGCTGAAAGATATCGCCGCCTATTTGAACATTTCCGTATCGACGGTCTCCCGGGTGGTCAACAACCAGGACCGGGTTGATCCCGATACCCGCAAGCGGGTTCTCGAAGCGCTGAAAAAGTACGACTATCTGCCGGACGAAAATGCCCGCAGCTTGAAAACCAACACATCGAATGTGCTGGGCGTGATCGTGCCGGATATTGCCAACCCCTTCTTCGCTGCGGTCATCAAGGGCATCGAATGCGGCGCCGCCAAAGCCGGCTTCTCGGTGATCGTCTGTAATACCGACGGCAGCCGGGAACGGGAGCAAAGCGCCATCCACTTGCTGCTGCGCCAGAAGGTCGCCGGCCTGATCGCCGCCACGACCCTCGGCGGCGCCGATGTCCGCAAGCACTACCTGGCGCTCGGGCGGCCGGTGGTCTTCTTTGACAATCTGCCGGCCGTGGACCAGGAGATCAACAGCGTAACGATCAACAACCGCCGTGCCGCACGGGAGCTCACCGAATTTCTGCTCCGGCAGGGGCACCGGCGGGTCTTCCTGATCGCCGGCCCAGCCGGCGAGTCTTCAGCCGACGAAAGATTACTCGGCTGGCAGGACGCCTTGCGGGCCGCCGGCATCGCCGCGGGCGCCGACTGGTCGGCCAGCGGGGATTTCCGGGAAGCCAGCGGCAGCCGGATCATGACCGGATTCCTGGAGCGCGCGATCGCGGAACAACCGACCGCCGTCCTGGTCGCCAACAATTTCATGGCCTATGGCGCGGTCAAAGCGATCCGAGCCGCCGGCCTGACTATACCCGACGACCTGTCCCTTGCCGCCTTCGACGTCGTCGACGCCTCCGGCCTGATGAATCCGCAGATCACGACGATTGTCCAGCCAGCCGAGGAAATCGGCATCATCGCCGCCGAGCTCTGCCTGCAGGCCCGCAGCACAGCCGGGACAACCGGCACAGCCGGGACAACCGGCACAGCCGGCATCCGTCTGGGCCGCCGGCTGGTTCTGGAGCATCTATTCCAGGCCAATGGGTCGGTCCAGCAGAATGCTTAACCGGGTTCCCAGTAATCTCAATCGTGGTCATGAAGATTATCGTTTGATATATAAACTAAAATCCTGCTTAGTCAAAAAACTGGCAATCTCGTTTTTGTCTATGTACTCTTTTGAATAGAGATAGAAAAATTTATTATCTTCAACTTGCATAGGTTCATTAGATTGACTCATGTAAACATCGGAATACTTGCATGGTTCACAGCCTGAATCAAACCTGTCAAGTCCGTTGAAACGGAGATAGATATCACCTAAGCTACTAAAGCGTTCACCAGGATTATTTGCACTTAATATGACCAGATTAAATGCAATTTTCTTGTCGAAACAAAATTGACGCAAATAGCTGATCAGAAATAGAGATTGCGGTTGGGCAATGCCAGATGAAATATCTGTTTGCAGTTGCATATACTTCTCTTCATTGACTTGATATGTTTTATGGATATCGACATAGTTAAACCAATATAAGAAGCTCTTCTTAAAAGCATCCAAAGTGAATCTTGATCGCTTCACATTAAATAATACGTTGTACTCCGCGAATGATTTCCAGACTGGCCGGAATCGGGATTGCCGAATGAAGTATTGCTCAATTTCCGATATATCGATATGATTTTTCATATCGTGGAGTACATCGATGTCGCTAAGCAATCGGTAAGTCCTCTGGTTATATCGGAAACCATCTTTTGATAAAGCATGTTCAGAAAACACATTTTTGATATATTCAGTACTAGCTGAACTTTCAATCCGGGAAATTTGGAAAATTGCCTCGGTTAAGAGGTATGAATCATATTTAACAACGGGATGATTAAATATCCATCGCTCCTGCTGTGTTTTAGCTAAAGAAATGTTTTCAAGAACGCTTATTGCACTCTTTCCAAAAGCAGGATAGATATCTTCTTCATATCGGACTGCGGTAACAGAATTTAACAGGCGATAACTGTCAATACTAACGCCGTCGAAACCAGACATTTGGTTGTCACGCAAAATGTAGTCCAGCTTATCCACATCAAAAGTTGGTGAATTCAATAGCCGGATCAAGCAGTTTTTAATACCATTTTCATCATTGAACTGGTAATAGACACAGCCAATGATCATCCTGGCCACCAGTTCCGGATCTGCATGCAACTGGTCCAAAATGAATTTACCAAATATATTAACCGCTATAATGGCACTCAGCAGTTCGTGTGGTTTAGGGCAGTTGTTTGTCAGGACCGTTTTGTAATCGGCGACGAATTTAGCCCTTTTCTCCGAATCATCAGGTCAGATATTTAATATAAGATCACGCAAGCGGTTCTGAATATCACCCTCTTTAAAAAAATTCTCACAAGTATGAGAAAATGGGGCATGCCCAATGTCATGCAATAAACAAGCAGCGGAAAATGATCTTGCATAACATTGCAATATGTCCGGCTTATTTATTGCTTCAAAGAGTTCAGGTTCATCAACCCGAATATTATTAACAAAAGCATTCAATGCTCTTTTTCCCAAATGATAGGTCCCCAAAGAATGGATGAATCGGTCATGTCGAGCTGATGGATAAAGAACACGGTAGCTTATTTGTTCAATATATTTCAGTCGCTGGAATTCAGCTGAGTCAAGTATAGTTGTATATATTCCATCAACTTCAATATAATCGTGGACAGAGTCACGTATGATTTTCGTTTTCATAAGACTCCCCATATATAATTATATATATCTTATCCGGCTATATATCAGCTTGAGCAAAAGCCAATTCTATCTCTTTCGGCAGGCCGTGAGTATATAGATCACGAATTTCATCAATGTATTTAAAATTGAACGAAATAGCGGATCGATCAATTTTAAAAGCCGGATTATGACGGTTCACAAAATCATAGATATCGGATTTGGACATAACAACGATCGTCTGTTCATCACCTTTTAATTTTGAAATGATATTAGATTTATATTGATATAGATCCTCGAAACTCAATTGAGATTTATTCTGATTTGAAAGCTTAATAAAGGCATTACTTACAACATAATCTGCTTTGATGAATCTGCACATTTCGGTAATCCCCTTTTCATCTTTTCTTTCAATATTTGTTTCCATTAAGTTTGTAGTAATCAGATAATTATATAATAGATATGGTTATAAATCATGGGTTTTTTCAATGTAATCAATTTGTAACACTGACTGCGATCAGTCATAACTCGCATACCAAATGACCGATATCCAGCTTCCAACTATCCCCGCGTCTGTACCGTGCCCGTCCCCGCAGACATCCGGTAGGCGCCCGGCGTGGTATGGTAGTATTTTTTGAAAATGCGGGTCAGGGTGGCGTCGGTCGCGCAGCCGGCATGCTGGGCGACATCGGTCAGGACCATCGTGCTGGTGCGCAGCAGCTCGGCCGCCTTGCGTGCCCGCAGCCGGTTGACCGTATCGATCATGTTTTCGTTGAAGGCATTCTTGAACACGGTGCTCAGGTAGTTCGGCGTGATCTGCAGCTCGCTGGCCATCTGGCTCTGGGAGAAATTCGGATCCGTGTAGTTCTTTTCAATGTAAGCCATGATCTGCGCCATCAGCTCGTCCTTGCGCGACTTTTTCCGGGAGCCGATGTATTGGCATACCGCGAGGTAATATTGTTTCATGGCGGCGAAGATTTCGCCGGCGGTCTGGCACTGGAGGATGCCATGCACAAGATCGGCATCGGCGTCGAAATTCAAGTCCTTCAGGTTCAGGCCGTCGACGCTCTTGATCGCCGTGCCCATCAGGTCGTAGAACATGCATTGGGCGATCTTGATCGGGAGCTTGCGCTTGATGAAGTTCTCCTCGTACAGGCGGTTCAGGATCGCCGAGGCCTCGTCGTAGGAACCGGATTTGACGGCGGCGATCAGGCTGATCTCCACATCGAAGGGGTAGAAGTAATCCGTGTCCGCGCCCTCCAGCACATCCGGGGTGATCAGGACATCGCGCCCGAGGATGATCCGGTAGCCGAAGCCAGTCGTCGCATCTTCATAAGAACGGCGGATACCGTCGTATCCTGGATAGATGTGCCCCAGGCAGGCAGTGATGGCCATGCTTTCTTCTTGCCGCCAGTAATCCTGCAGGTCCCTGATCTGTCGGACCAGGCCGGCCGGCAGCGGATTGACGGCCTCGTTCAGATTCAGAATGATCACCAGGGTTGCGGCATCCAGACTGAACGACATGCCGCCCTGCAGCTGTTCGTCGGTACGCTCGACGATCGTCTTGCGGCTGGTGCGGGGCAGTTCATTGAAGTAAAGCAAGGCGACACAGAAATTATCATAGGGGAAATGGATGTCGCACTGCGACATCGACTCCGTGATTTCCACGCTCTCGAAGCAGCCGCGGGTCAGCTTGTCCAGCACCGCATCCTTCAGGTTTTTCCACTGGGAGCCCAGGCTTTGCGAATAGGCCCTTTCCTTGTCCAGCATGCCGCTGATCGTCTCCTTAAGGTAGAAAATGTCCTTCTTCACCGGCTCGCTCGCGCCGCCGGACGGCAGCAGGTTCAGGATCTGCTTCAGCGGGCGATAGAAGAGGTAAATCAGGAACAGGGAGATGATGACGATCCCAGCCAGCAAGGCAAGGGCTCCCAGGATGGATGTCAGCTGCACATTGCGGGCCGTGCGCAGGATCTTCCGGGTATCGGACACGATAACATAGTCCAGGGAGAGAAATGAGGATTCGGCTTCGGTCACTTTGAATCCCTGACCGACCAGGCTGGCAAAATAGGCGTCCGAATCGGCGGCAATGGCTTCCCCGTCAAATTGAAAATTACCGGAAGAAACAGCCAGGCCGGTGCCCTTGAGCAGGATGTAGGTGCCGGAGACTTCAGTTTCCAGCTCCCGCAACAGGTTCTGAAGCCGCTGCTTGTCAAGCAGGACCAGAATATTGGCCGCCGGGATGTCGTTCGCCGCGTATTCGATGGACTGGATGTAGCACAGGTAACTGCCCTGGTCGTCGATCTGGTTCTTGACGATACCGTAGGGCTGGATGGCGCCGGAATAAAATTGTGCGATATTACTCTGCCATTGGTCAAATGTCAGGTCATTGCTGTGGTAAACCGAGGCGAAAAAGTCGGCGTCGCTGTACATCGCCTGCGGCGTGATGACAATGTTGCTGTACGGGAAATAGACAGCGATGCTGTCGATGATGCCGCGGTTTTCGGTCATGAAGGCAATCGGTTTCAGCGAGTCGATCAGCTCGATGATCTTGTAGCGATCCGCACTGTTGAGCGGCATATTGAAGAGCGAAACCTGGTTGACGATCTTGCTGACCGACAGTTGGTAGGCCAGGTTGGTCACCTTGTCCATGCTGTTGTCAATCTGCGCTTTCAGTTGGGCGAGCACAATGCCATTATACTGGTTGGTCTGATTGATGACCGTGCTGTTGATCTGGTAGTACGAAACCAGGACCATGCTGATCAGCAGGACGAAGACAACCACATAGATCGCCGAATATTTCTTCAGCCACTGGAATTTATGCGCGGAAGCTGCCGGTTTCATCTTAGCCATATTTCACCTGCGATATGCGAAAAACTGCTGAGCAGCCTCATCATACTACAAATCCGCGGCGGAAAACAGCGTTCGGACGCCAAGCGTAGAAAACGGCAGGCTTTTCATAAAAAATGTCGGTCAGTTAAAAAATGTTTGTGAACAATCACAGAAAATCGACCTGCCAGTGGAAAATGTGTTTGTTTATTCTGGCAAAAACAGCGTGCTACAATAAGGTTGGGCCCAAAAATAAAAAATGAGGAGCGTATAGTATGAATCAATCGTTCAGATTTCGTTTATTAAATATACTGGTTCTGGTGCTTCTGCTCTCCGTCACCTTGTTCGGCTGCTCAACCCCCGTTCAGACCCAGGCAACAGCCGGTGCGACAACCGCCGGCACCGCTGCCGCAACAACCGTCGCCGCAACGACAGCCAGCGGCAAGATCAGCGACACGCCAATCACCCTGAAATACTTCATTGCTTTAGGCGACAAGGCCACCCAGGTCGTCAAGAGCAATGCCGAAATTGCCGCCTATCAGAAGATGGAAGAAAAAACCGGCATCAAGATCGAATGGCAGCACCCGCCGGCGGGTCAGGAAATGGAACAGCTTAACCTGATCATTGCCTCTCAGAAACTGCCGGACCTGATCTTCACCAACTGGAACAATTACGCCGGCGGCCGGGCCAAGGCGCTCAGTGACAACGTCATCATCAAGCTCAACGACCAGATCGGCAAGAACGCGCCCAATCTGAAGAAGCTGATGGAAAACAAGGACACGCTCAAGCAGATGACGCTGGACGACGGCACGCTGTGCTTCTTCCCGGTCATTCGCGATGACATGTCGGTCCGGGTCTGGTTTGGACCGCAAATTCGCAAAGACTGGCGGGACCGCCTGAATCTGAAGGAACCGACAACCATCGACGAATGGCATACGGTCCTGACCGCCTTCAAGAGCCAGGATGCCAACGGCAACGGCGATGCCAAGGACGAAATCCCGTTCGCTTCCAGCGGCGCCAGCGGCGTTCTGAATTTCACCGGTGCGTTCGGCATTGTCCGGGCCGGTTTCTGCCTGAACGGCAGCAAGGTCGTCTTTAGCCCGATCCAGCCCGCTTTCAAGGAATTCCTGAGCACAATGGCCAAGTGGTATGAAGAAGGGCTGATCGATCCGGATTTCGTCGCCACGGACGGCAATTCCTTCTCCTCCAAGGTTACATCCGGCAAGGTCGGTGCCTATTTCGGCTCGCTGGCCGGCAATCTCGGCCGTTTTGGCCAGGCTTTGAAGCAAGCCGACGCCAAGGCCGACCTGATCGGCACGGCCTGGCCGAAAGGCGCCGCCGGCAAGGACTATCAGACCGAGGGCCAGCATATCGCGGCCAACACCGGCAGCGGCACAGCGATCAGCTCGCAGTGCAAAAACGTGGATGTGGCCGTCAAATGGCTGGACTACCATTACAGCGAGGCCGGCAGCCTGTTGCTGAATTTCGGTGTCGAAGGCGTCAGCTACAAGATGGTCAACGGCTACCCGACTTTCACCGATGAAATTTTCAAGAATCCGAACGGCCTGACCTATGATGTCGCGCTTTCCAAATACGCGCTCAGCGCCAACACCACCGAAGCCATGCGCCAGGACCCGCGTGAATTCGAGCAGTACAGCCTGGGCACCAGCTACCAGAAAGATGCCAACAAGAAATGGGGCAGCGGCGACACCAGCCTGCTCCTGCCGCCGATCACACCTACGGCGGACGAAAGCGCGCAGCTTTCCAAGATCATGAATGAAGTCAACACCTATGTCAATGAAAGCTATGTCAAGTTCATCATGGGCCAGGAGCCGATTGCAAACTTCGACAAATTCGCTGAAAACATCAAGAACATGAACATCCAGAAGGCCATCGACATCCAGCAGGCTGCTTACGACCGCTTCCAGAAGCGCTGATCGCAACCGGCGGCCCCGTCCAGAACAAATACAATCCCTGGCCTGATCCTTTGTCCCGCGGCGCGGATCGCCGGCGCAAAGCGCCGCCGGCGCCGCTGCCGCCGGGCCGGACACCGAATGGCCGTCAACCGGCCAGCAAGAAATAAGAAGGTGAATCTATGAAGTTTATCGGCCACACCATGGCTATTCCCGGAATGAGTATCGAAGACGGCATCCGTCTTTTTGCCGAGATCGGCTTTGACGGCATCGAAATCGCCGCCCAGGAAGGCACCGTATTTGACATTCAAGCGCCGCAGGAGCAGATTGATCGCATTGTCGCCGCTTCCCGCGCCAGTCATCTGCCGATTGTCACCCTGACGCCTTATTTCTGGCACATCAACAGCCACGATCCAGCCATCGCCCGTGTGAACATCGACGGCCTCTGCCAGGCTATCCGGCTGGCCAGCGCCATGGGTGCGCAATTCGTCCGTTCCTACGGCGGCACCGACAAGGAAAGCGGCACGCCAGAGCAAAATTACCAGGCGCTCATTGCTGCTCTGCGCGAAGCCGGCGCTGTTGCCCAACAGCTGGGTATCACCATCCTGATCGAAAATCACCCGGGCACGCTGACGCGGACCGGGACCGACACCGCCCGAGTCATCCGCGAAGTCGGACTCGATTGCGTGCGGGCCCTCTATGATCCGGCCAATGTCCTGTATGATACCGCCGAACCCTGGGAAACCACTTTCCAAGTCCAGGACGGCCTGATCGCCTATGTCCATTGCAAGGATTACTATTTGCGCGACGGTAAACGCATAGCCTGCGCTGTCGGCGAAGGCATTGTCCCCTGGCCGGCCATCATGCGCAAACTGGCCGGCTATGACGGCTGCATCTCTTTCGAATATGAGAAAAAGTGGCACCCGGACCAGCTGGAGGATGCCGTGACCGGCCTGCCGAAGTGCCGAAACTTTATTCAGGAGGTTTGCTCATGATCGATGTTGCGGTCATCGGCTGCGGCGGAATCGGCAAGATCCACGCCCGCGCCTATCAGAAAATTCCGGGTGTCCGGGTCGCTTACATGATCGACCGGATCGAAGCCCTCGCCCAGGCTGCCGCAGCCGAATTCGGCGCCGAAGCCCTGACCGACCACCGGCTGATGAAACTGCCGGTGCAGGCGGTCAGCGTTGTGACGCCCCCGGATGCACACTATGACATCATCATGGATCTGCTGGATTCGGGTATCCCGGTTTTCACCGAGAAACCGCTGGCCATGCGCGTGGATGAAGTCGAGGCCATCGCGGCCAAATGCGCGGCCACCGGCGTGCCGCTGGGCATCGGCTTCAAGATGCGCCGCGAGCCGGTCTTCGCCCAGGCCAGGGAGCTGATCGGCCGTTTGGGCCCGATCTATGCCGTTTCGGCTGTGAAGACCCAGCCGTACAATCCCCGGCCGAACGGCTGGGTGCCACGGGTCGGCTGCATGTATGAGCTTTCGGTGCACGAATACGACCTGGTCAACTGGATCGCCGGTCTCGAGCCGCAGACAGTGCGGGCGGAGCTCGCGCACAGCCTGGGCTGGGCAGCGGAGGACCGGGCCTATCTCGACATCGACTACACCGGCGGTGTCAAAGGCCAGCTGATGAGCCTTTATACGACCGGTCAGCGCTTCACGTTCCGCGACCTGACCATCAGCTATATCGGCGAAAACGGCTACCTGAAGATCGAGCGGCCGAACAGGCTCATCCTGCATACAACCGAGGACGAAGTGATCGACGTGACGCCGCGGGATAATGTCGATATCTTCGCCGAACAGCTGCAGGAATTCCTGGCCTGCGTCCAGTCCGGCCGGCCTTTCGAACCCGGTCCGCGTGCCGGAGCCGGCATTACCCGGCTAATCGAAGCCGCCCGCCAGTCGGCGGCAACCAACCAGCGCGTCCTGGTCTGACG
>JAEXPB010000409.1 GCA_023438965.1 Bacillota bacterium
CCATGATAGAAATCATAAATGACCCAGCCCAGGAGCGGTTCCTGTTCGATTTTGTAAATCTCGCCGCACTGCTCCTGAATCAGCCCGGGTTGCAGGGCTAGCGGGTAGCGCGGCGCCGACTGGCCGACGCCGACATCGCAGATCCAAGTGCCTTCCGGGCATTCGGCCCGGATCACCCGGTGCCGGCGCATGGGGATGGCTGTCTCGCCGCGCAGATAACGGCCCATGTAGGTGGTCACGGTGTAACCCAGGTCGCGCAGCAAACCGGCAAAAACGCCGTTCAGCTCGAAGCAATAACCGCCGCGGCGATGTTCGACGATCTTGCCATACTGGTCCGTCCAGGCGGTCGGGAGCGGAACACCAAGCAGAATGTCCAGGTTTTCATACGGGATATGGGTGACATGGGCATACTGCAGCTGGTGCAGCAGCTGGCCGGTGCAGGCCAGGCTGCCGGCAGTCTCGGGCAGGTCCAGCCTCCGAAGGTATTGGTTGATGCGATCAGTCTGTTCGGCAGTCATCGCGGGTTCTCCTTCCCAAGGCCGGCGGGGTAGTTGGCAGCCGCCGCGAAGTCAATACTGCATCGGCTCTTTGGCGGTGACACGCCGCACAACCAGCAGGATCAGCAAACCGATGATCAGGAACGCGATGATTGACCCGATCGCCCAGAGCAGGCCATATTGTTCGGATTGAACCGCGGCAAAGCCATGGTTGACATACCAGTTGTTGGCCCGGTAGGAAATAGTGCCAAAGACCAGCGGTCCGATGAAGGTCGACGTACGGCCGGCTACGGAGAGGAAGCCGTAGAATTCGGCAGTCTGGGTCGCCGGGGCCAGTTGGCTGACCATCGTGCGGCTGACCGCCTGGGCGCCGGAGAGCGAAAAGCCGGCGATAAAGCCGATCACATAGAACCAGGGCAGGTTCTTGATGAACAGCAGGCCAGTGATCGCGGCAATCAGGATCAGCAGCGACAGGATGATCGCTTCCTTGCTGCTCTGACGGTCGGATATGCGGCCGAAGAGCAGAGCGCCGAATGTACCGGAAATCTGGATCAGGATGACAAAGATGATCAACTGGGTCTGCTGCATGCCGAACAGCGTGGCGCCGATGATCGCGGCAAAATCCATCAGCATCATGATGCCGTCATTGTAGATCAGGAAGGCCAGCATGTATTTGATGAATTCCTGGTAATTCTTGACCGAGCGGAAGGTTTGCATCAGCTTTCGGAATCCCAGGCTGATCGTGTTGGTGCCGGCCGGAACCGGTTCGGCATCATGCCGCTCCTCGACCCAGAGGAAAGTCGGCGCGGCGGAAAGCAAATAGAAGACCGCGGTAATCAGGAAGGCGACCCGGATCATTTCATTGCCGATGAGCTGGATCGGCGCCAGCACCAGCAGCAGGGCCACAATGCCGCCGATCATGCCGACAGCCCATCCTTTGCCGGAAACAAAGCCAATGGATTCCGGCGTCGAAACGTCGGTCAGCAGGGCGTCATAAAAAACCTGCGCCGCCCGATAGCCGATTTCGGCCAGGACGAAAAAGAGGAGGCCGGTAAAGACATCGCCTATGCCGACGAAAAAAAGCAGGGCGGTAAAGACGACGGACAGCACCGTGAAGATCAGCAGGAATTTCTTCTTCGATTTGGTGAAATCGGCGATCGTGCCCAGGATCGGCGAAATGACCGCCACGATCACGGCAGCTGCGCCGACGGACAAGCCCCACAGCCGGGTACCCTCGGCACCGCCGACAACGACGTTTTTAAAATAGGCGGAATAGACGGCCAGCAGAACCACCGACGCGTAGGCGGAATTGCCAAAATCGTAGAAATACCAGGACCAGCGGGACCTTCGGGTTGCTTTGTCGGCTGTGCGATCCAAATTCATAGCTGTCTCCTTGCCTGGTCCGGCCATCCAAAGCAGCTCGGCCCAGCGGCGAAAATGCCTCGATACGCGTTCTATTTTACCGTCCCGGCCGGGAGATATCAAGGATGCCGGCATAATGTTTCCAACGGTGCCACATTTTGCTCGGGGTGATTGACAAGGCGGCCGGTCCGTGGCCGAGATCCCCGCCCTGCTGCGGCAATGCCGCGCCAGTATCGAAGGTATTTTGCCGGCAGCCTGAAATTCACCACAGGCAGCTTTTCAGGTCGACATGTTCGTTGGCCAGGAAAATCACGCCCTCCGCCTCCAATAACCGACGTTGCCGGCCGGCGCCGAAAGCCCAGTCCGGGGCCAGGCGCCCCGCCCGGTTGACGACCCGGTGGGTGGGAATGTCCAGGTATTCCGGCGTGTTGCGCAGCGCCTCGCCGACGCGGCGGGCCGCGTAGGGCTGGCCCAGCATGGCGGCCAGCTGGCCATAGGTGGCTACCTTGCCGGCGGGGATCCGGGCGGTGAGCCGGTAAACCTCGCTGTAGAAATCATCCTTCTGCACGGGCAATACCTCCCGATATTGTACCGGCCCCGGCTTCCTGACCGGCCACGGCGGCCAACGACCGGACATACTGCCGGGGTGACAGGCCTCGCCGGCTGCGGAAAAGGCGGCTGAAATACAGTTGGTCTTCATAGCCGACCATTTGGGCGATCTGTTTCAGGGACAGGTTGGTTTTCATCATCAGGTCGGCAGCCATGCGCAAGCGCAGCCCGACAATGAATTCATACGGTGAAACGCCCATGATCTGCCGGAAGAGGGCGCCATAACGGCTGGGGCTGCGATGCTCCATGGCCGCCAGCTGGGCAAGGCTGATTGGTTGGCTGTAGTGGTGATGGATATATTCCAGCGAGGCTTTGATCTGGCCGGTGACCTGATTGTGCCGCGAGCGGGCCAATTCATCCAGGCTCCGCCGGATCAGGACCAGGATGTTCGCCAATTGGGCAGCCGCAGCCAGTTCAAAGCAAGAGTCGCGGCTGAGGTAGTTCTGAAACAGTTCATGGAATATTTCCGTCATTTCCTGGCGCGGCCCGGCATAATAGCTGCCGGCAGCTTCCAGGCCGCACCCGCGCAGAACTGCCGGCACGCCGTAGCCGGTAAAGTGGATCCAGTAATATGTCATGGTGCCGGCGTCGTTTTTAGCATACCAGGTGGCATCGCCGGGATGAAAAAGAACCGCATGACCGGGCTGCAAAGTTTGCCGGCGACCATCCAGCAGCACATCCAGCTGGCCCTGGTCCAGATACATCAGATAATAATCCTGGCGTCCGGACGGCCGGTTGGTGACGAAAGGGCGGTCGATATTGAAAACGCCGGTACAGTTGACCACCAGGTAACGGTCGTTTTCCGCCTTGTCGCAGCCGGTGTTGTCCAACAAACGATAATAGGATTGGTTATCCATGCTTGCCTGTCCTTTCCGGCCGTCGCAGGATATTTCCCATTCATTATGGCATCGCGGCAGCTGTTTTGTCCATATTTACAATTTATCTCTGCATAGCCTGGCGCTGCCGCTGGCTTATAATGGAAACAGAATGCTGGTGCATGCGGGAGGTTCATCGTCATGGACAAGTCCATTAACGCCTGGTCCGTGCCCAACCCGGTTTCCTGGGAGAAAATGTTTGAATCGGTGGCTCAGGCCGGTTTCGCGACCATTGAATTGAATATCGATCGGGACGGCGCATCCGCCCATAGTATCCCCCTGGCTGATGATCCGGCCCTTTACCGGCAGATCCGCAGCCTAGGCGCGCAATTCCAGTTGCCGGTCTGCAGTGTTTCCACTTCGCTTTACGGCGCCGCCCTTGGCTCGCGCCTGGTCGCTGAACGCCGCCGGGGACAGGATCTGCTGCGCCGTCAGCTGGCTTGCGCTCGGGAACTCGGCGCCAGGGACATCCTGGTCGTGCCGGGCGGTATCGAGCCGGGGACCGCACCCGCCGAGGCCTATGCGCTGGTTGCCGATACGCTGGGCGAACTGTTGCCGGAAATCGAAGCTTCCGGCATCCGGGTCGGTTTCGAGAATGTCTGGAACAGCTTTTTCCTGACTGCCCGCGAGATGGCTGATTTCATTGATCAATTCCAGTGCCCGGCCATCGGCGCGTACTTTGATGTCGGCAATGTGGCGGCATTCGCATATCCCGAGCATTGGATCGACACCCTGGGCCAACGGATCTTCCATATCCATGTCAAGGATTTCCGGCGTTCGCATTGGTTTGCCGGCACATTCGTCAACCTGCTTGAAGGCAGTATTGACTGGCCGGCGGTAGCCAGGGCGCTCAATCGCATCGGCTACCGGGGCAGCCTGACGGCTGAGCTGAGTCCGCTGCCGGACTGCCCGGAGCTGCTATACCATATGACAGCCGAAGCATTGGATTATATCATCGCCCAGGCTTGAGCCGGGCACCCGTAACCAAGCGGATTACAAGGAGGCAGGTATGAAAAAATTAGCCATGATCGGATGCGGCGGCATCGGCAGTTATCACCTGGAGCATTTTCTGGCCTACAAGGATGTCCGGCTGGCCGGTTTCTGCGATTTGATTCCGGCCCGGGCGGCTGGTTTTGCCCAGAAAGCCGACGGGCTGGCTTTCACCGATTATCGGAAAATGTTCGACGAGGTCCGGCCGGACTTGGTTTTCATCTGCATTCCGCCGACGGCGCACGGCGCCATCGAGTTGGAAGCGGTACAACGCGGCATCCCCTTCTTCGTCGAAAAACCGGTCGCGCTGGACCTGGATCTGGCCCGCCGGATCCGCGACGCGGCTGCTGCGGCCAAACTCATCACCGCCACCGGCTTCCAGTGCCGCTACAGCAATCTGGTCCAGCCGACGATCGAATTCATCCGGGATCATGAAATCATATATATCAGCTGCGCGCGCATCGGCGGCATCCCGGGCGTCGACTGGTGGGCCAATCGCAAAACCTCCGGCGGCCAGATCGTCGAACAAACCATTCATCAGTTCGATTTGATCCGCTATGTCTACGGCGAGCCGGACACCGTCTTCACACTGGGCGCGCGCGGTTTCAACACCGGCCATCCAGGCTACGACACGGAGGACCTTTCCGTCACCGCCGTACGCTTTCAGAGCGGCGCGCTCGCCGCGATCTCTACCGGCTGCTATGCCACGAAAGGCGTGGCCTTCGACAGCAAGATCACCTTTGGCGCCCGCGATAGCCGGCTGGACCACTACATCCTGCATCAAATCGGCCTGTACGGCGTGCAGCCGGATCAAAACCGGGATGCGAACAGCAATCTGGTTATCCGGGGCGACGGCACCCTGAGCGCCAGCACCGATGCCGGCTATTTCCTGAAAGATGACGGCCAGGCCGGCATCGACTGTGACCGGACCTTTGTCGACGCTGTCCTGAGCGGCGACGGGTCGCGTATCCGGTCGCCCTATGCGGACGCCGTTCGCTCGCTGGCTTTCACCCTGGCCTGCAACCAGTCGATGGACACCGGGCTGCCGGTGCAGGTGGCCCGGGAGTAATAATTTGCGTGCATTTTACTGCCAAATCGGCTATAATGGCCTTTCCGTGTCCTGGACACGAGGAATTGCCTTACCCGATTTGGAGGATAAAGTACTTTGATCTCAGTTACTGATCTCAGCCTGGTCTTCAGCGATAAAAAACTGTTCGAAGATGTCAATGTCAAATTCACGCCTGGCAACTGTTATGGTGTCATCGGGGCGAATGGCGCCGGTAAAACCACTTTCATCCGCATACTGGCGGGTGAACTGGAGCCGACGTCCGGTTCGGTCACCATCACGCCCGGTGAGCGCCTGGCCACCCTGAAGCAGAATCAATTCGCCTACGATGATTTCCCGGTGCTGGAAACGGTCATGATGGGATTCAAGCGGCTTTATGAAATCAGTAAAGAAAAAGAAGCCCTCTATATGCAGGATGAATTCACAGAAGACGACGGCTTGCGGGCGGCCGCCCTGGAGCATGAATTCGCCGAATTGAACGGCTGGGATGCCGAAACCGATGCCGAGAAACTCCTGATGGGCCTGGGGGTGAAGAAAGACCTGCATGGCCGCCTGATGAAGGAACTGCCCAGCGGTGACAAGGTCAAGGTTCTGCTGGCGCAATCCCTGTTCGGCAATCCGCATATCCTGCTGCTGGACGAACCGACCAACCATCTGGATTACCAGGCGATCCGCTGGCTCGAGGAATTCCTGATCGATTATCCCAATACCGTCATCGTCGTTTCGCACGACCGGCATTTCCTGAACAAGGTCTGCACGCACATGCTGGATATCGATTTCGGCAAGGCCCGGCTGGTGGTCGGCAATTACGATTTCTGGTATGAATCCAGCCAGCTGATGCTGCGCCTGATGAGTGACCGCAACAAGAAAAAAGAAGACCGCATCGGTGAGCTGCAGGCTTTTATCGCCCGCTTCGGCTCCAACGCGTCCAAAGCCCGCCAAGCGACCTCCCGCAAGAAAATGCTCGAAAAAATCGTCCTGGATGATATCCAGCCCTCGTCACGCCGTTACCCGTTCATTGGTTTCACGCCCGAGCGCGAAGCGGGCAAGGACATCCTGGCTGTGGAAAATCTGGGCAAGACGATCAACGGCGTCAAGGTTCTGGCCAATGTGACCTTCCGGATGAACCGCGGCGACAAGATTGTCTTCCTGTCCCGCAACGATCAGGCCCGGACCACCCTTTTCCAGATCCTGACAGGTGAACTCGAACCGGACGAGGGCACCTTCCGCTGGGGCACAACCACATCGCAAGCTTATCTGCCCAAGGACAATACCGCCTTTTTCGAGGGGGTCGATCTCAGCCTGATCGACTGGATCCGCCAATTTTCTTCGGATCAGAACGAGAGTTATTGCCGCGGATTCCTGGGCAAGATGCTCTTTTCCGGCGATGAAGCCACGAAAAGCGCCAGCGTCCTGTCCGGCGGGGAAAAGATGCGCTGCATGTTTTCCCGGCTGATGCTGTCTTCAGCCAATATCCTGATCCTGGACGAGCCGACCAACCATCTGGATCTGGAGTCGATCACCGCCGTTAACAATGGCCTGATCGCTTTCAAGGGCTCGCTGCTTTTCGCGTCCCATGACCACAAATTCATCGAAACCATTGCCACGCGGGTCATTGAACTGACTCCCGGCGGCATCATCGACAGTCACCTGCCGATTGACGAATACCTGGACAGCGAAACCATCCAGGCCAGAGTCGAGGAAATGCACAAAATGGCCTGATTCTGCCGTTTAGGGCTGACTGATCATCGAATGGACTTATTCCAGGATGACATTCTGCCGGAGCAGCTGTTCTTTCACCTCGCCATAGGGCACCGCCGGCACATCGACATTGCCGCGGACCGACAGTGCGGCAACAGTGCCGGCAGCCTGGCCAATCGTCATGCAGCCGGGCATCAGCCGGATGGTGTCGATCACGCGGGCTTCGTAGGAAATAGCCCGGCCGGCGGCCAGCACATTCTTGAAACTGACTGGGATGAGCGTTTTGAGCGGGACGGCGGAAAGGCCCGGATGATTCTTGCTCCACGGCGGCCGGAAATTACCCTTGGTGCTGTGGCCGCCATAGCTTCTTCTGGTCAGGGCAATCGGCTCGGTTACCGGCGCTCCGGCATCGATGACCGCCGGCGTAACGGTCTCCAGCCCGACAATGCTGCGGCCGGCCCGCACGCCGACGTGGATCGACGAACTGATCGTGTAGCATTGTGCGAAACCGGGCATTTCACGATGCAGAAAGTCCAGGATGACCGGGATCTGTTCCCGCAGCTCGCGGTCCATGCGGGTCAGTTCGGCGGAGTCCAGGGCATTGCCCGCGGTCATGCCCAGGCAGATGTTGACCACGCCCGGTTCCAGCCGGGTGCAGGTGGAGAAGCTATCCAGCAAGCCAGCCGGGACTTTACCGGCGGCGAAGAGTTCTTTATACAGCCGCTGGTTTTCCCTTTTATCGAACTGGGTCACCCCGCCTACATCAAAGAACAATGACTTGGCCATCGAATCATCGATGTCGGCTTCGCGCACCTGTCCGCCGGCATAATAAACGAGATGGGCATCGCCGGTGGCGTCGATGAAACGCCGGCCTTTAATCAGAAACGGACCCTGGGCGCATTGGACGGCCACCGCCTGGATGGTCTGCCCCTCCACCTGCGCACCCAGCAGGCTGGAGTAGAACAAGCCGGTTATCCCTTCCCGTTCCAGCAGCCGGCCGAAAACAATGCGCATGGCTTCGGTCGTAGAGACCACATGCGCTAACAGTTTCCGGTCGCCAATCGATTTGAAGGCCGGCACAAATGGCGGATCCTCCAGCAGGAAGGAGGCTGCGCCGAAGCGGTCCAGCTCCCGGGCGACTTCCTCGGCCAGGCCGCCGACAATCTGCCGGCCCTCGGCACCGTAACCCATATAGATCGGGCAAGAGGACAAGGTTCCTACGCCGCCGGCAAAGCCATATCTTTCCACGATGATCGTTTTCATGCCCATTCTGGCGGCGCTGACAGCCGCACCCAGGCCGCCCGGGCCGGCGCCAATGACCACCACATCATAATTACCGAGTATCGGCCACTCGGTGGCCGGGCGGAACAGATAATCGTTGACCTTGTTCCTGTTTAGATTCATATTCATCGTCTTATCCTCTCAAATATCTTCGGTCTGCTTAAGAAAACAATGATCCTTGATCAGCAGGCCGTGATAGCCATCCGGGATCAGCAGCGACCCAGCCTGGATCACGACGCCGCCCGGTGTGCCGGCCGTGCGGAAGGCGTCCAGCAGGACCGGCTTTCCCAGGTCGGCAATGTCGATGATTTCCACTTCCGCGGTGATCCGGTTGGCGACGGTCAGAATATGGCCGCAAACCCGCGGCTTGCCGTCGATTTTGCCGCCATGGGTGATTAATGGCTGTTCTTCCAGATTCTCAGCCATCGGTCCGGCAATGCGATATCCGCCTGGATAAACGGCGATCATCCGGTTCTGGTATGCCGCGGCGCCCGAGGTCAGGCTGAACTTGCGCGTCAGGTGCACGCCGGTCACCATCCGGCCGCCTTCCTGGCCGAAATCAATCCAACGCAGGCCATTGGGGTGGTCAAAGACACAGGCATACCGGTTTTCGATGCAGCCGGTTCCGATCTGGTCGCCATAGACAATCAGCATGTTGTCCTGGCCGACCTTCCGCGGCCGGGAAGGATCGGCCAGATCCAGGATAACAAAATCATATTTAGCTTGCACAATGGCGTAACGTCCGCCGGCAAAGAACTTGGCTTGCCGGATCGGCGCCAGATTCTCGGCACTGTAACGCCCCAGCCGTGTCAGATTTCCACCGCCGGTATGCTGCCAGATCGTCAAGCCGCCGTTGCCTTCGCTGAGCAGCAGCCGATCGCCGCAGGTGTCGGCATAGAGCGCGAAACCGTTGGTACGGATCTTCTCGAGCACCTCGGCCTGCGGCCAGAGCCGAGCGACAATCAGGCCAGCCATACCCGCGGCAATGAACGCATACTCGCCGATGAAGCTCACCGCCCAGACCTGTCCGCCGGGTTGGCAGATCCGGTAACCCAGATCTTTCGCCGCCGGTTGATCCGGAACCAGATCGAGCGCACCGACATGGGC
>JAEXPB010000441.1 GCA_023438965.1 Bacillota bacterium
GGGGGCGACGATCTGGCAGCACAGCCGGCTGACGGCCGCGGCCGCCGCCTCCATCAGGAGCAAGAGCGGCAGGCCGGTCCGGTCCTGCCAGAGCCGGTCGAGCGCTTGCTGTTCATCCCTGCCGATCAATAGCATGGCTTCGCCTCCTGTTGGGTCCAGGCTGGTGCCTGGTCAAAGCCAAAGCTTTAGATTTTACCAGGCACTATTTATTCAGGTCCATTATAAACCAAAAACGGACCCGGAACAGCAAAAAGCCCGAGCAGCCATCCAGCCGTCGGGCATTCAACAGTCAAAAGGAATTGTATCAAAGGTATTTGTCGAGCGCGGCAGCCAATTCGGCATATGGGCGCGCGCCGATCAGCCTTTCGGCCACTTTGCCGTTTTTCAGGATATATATCGTCGGAATGCTTAAGACTTTGAATTGTTCGGCCAGCTCGGCCTCTTCGTCGACGTTGATTTTGCCGACGACGGCGCGTCCCCGGTAGTCTTCCGCCAGCTTGTCGATGGTCGGCGCCACCATGCGGCACGGGCCGCACCAGACTGCCCAGAAATCGATCAGAACGGGTTTGTCGCTCTTCATCACCATTTCGTCAAAGTTATCGGACTTGATTGTCAAGGCCATGATAATCCCCCCTGTGGCGCCTTATACGGTCTTCTGGCCGTGACGGCTTTGTTAATATCAGCATAGACAGAATCGTTCTGTCCTACAGTAACTAAAGTTACGCGCCTTGATACGGCGGCCGGCCGGCCCCTCAGTCCCTGATGGTCGAGAGGTCGAACGGCGTCTCCTGATAGACATAATAGTTCAACCAGTTGGCGAACAGCAGGTATGCCGAGCTGCGCCAGCGGACCACCGGCGGCTTGTTCGGGTCGTCGTCCTGGAAATAACACCGGGGAATGTCGATCGGCAGGCCGCGGTCAATATCCCGGTCATATTCGGTCTTCAAGGTCAGCGGATCATACTCGGAATGCCCGGTCAGGAAAATCTGCCGGCCGGACATGTCGGAAACGGCATAGACGCCGGATATTTCGGATTCGGACAGGATGCGCAGGGTCGGGACCTTCTCGATGTCGGACCGCCGGATCTCCGTGTGCCGAGAATGCGGTACATAGAAGACATCATCGAAGCCGCGGAACAGCTTGACCGGGCGGGTCCAGCTGCGGCTGTGCGGAAAGACGCCGAACATTTTCCGGGACAGGTCGTATTTGGGGATGCCATAGTGATAATACAGGCCGGCCTGGGCGCCCCAGCAGATATGCATCGTGGAATAGACATGCGAACGGCTCCACTGCATGATTTCGCACAGTTCCGGCCAATAGGCGACTTCTTCAAACGGCATCTGCTCGACTGGCGCGCCGGTGAAGATCATGCCGTCGTAACGGCGGTCGCGGACCTGCTCGAATGTTTCGTAGAACTTGATCAGGTGATCCGAGGATGTGTTGCGCGGATTGTAGGTGGCGGTGTAGATGAAATCGACATCCACTTGCAGCGGCGAGTTGCTGAGCAGCCGCAGCAGCTGGGTCTCGGTGACGATCTTGGTCGGCATCAGGTTGAGGATCAGGATCTTCAGAGGACGGATATCCTGGCTGTATGCCCGGTTGTCGTACATCACGAACACGTTCTCCTGTTCGAGAATTCCGGCTGCTGGCAGATTATCGGGGATTTTAATCGGCATAGCGTCCTCCTTTGGACCAGATTGGCCTGATCGGCACGACAAATGGATATAAAGAAAAGTATCTATTCTCAAATTGCAAATGTCAAGGGGAAACGATCGCCGGCGGAAAAGATTTTACGGGATTATATGGATCGCCGGAAACCCTTTACCGGCTATTGCGTTCTTATGCTTTCCTATTTCTTTAATCTGGACTATCATTGAAGAGAACAAGCGGTCATGCCTTGATTGTCGGGAGGATTTCGGATGCGTATTTTTGAACAGTATGATTTTTCCTATACCGAGCAGCTGCTGCATCAATATGTCGAATCCGGCGGGGTAACCGGCGCCAGCCTGCAGGTGATCAAGCAAGGTGAAACCATTCTGGAAATGGAAGTCGGCTATGCCGACAAGGAGCGTCATTACCGGATGGCGCCGGATACGATCTTCCGCATTTACTCGATGACCAAGCCGATCACCGCCGTCATGTTCATGATTTTATACGAACGCGGCCTGATCCACCTCAAGGATCCGGTCGGCAATTATTTACCGGGATTCCGCAACACCCGGGTGCGCGTTCGTCAGCCGGACGGCACGCTGGCCGCGGAACCGGCCCGGACCCCGCTGACCATGCACCACCTGCTGACGATGACTTCCGGTCTTCCCTATCAATCCAGCGAAACGCCGACCAGCCAGGAGATTGGACTGCTGATGCAGACCATTATGACTGAAGCGGCTGGCGGCCAGAAACCGGATCTGCCAACGGTGGCCAACCGACTCGGTCAGGTACCGCTGGCCTTCCACCCCGGCGAGAATTGGTTGTATGGCCTGTCGCTGGATATTGTCGGCGCGGTGATCGAGGTGGTGACCGGCCGGAAATTGAGCCAGGTTTTCCAGGAGGAGATCTTCGAGCCGCTGGGCATGCTGGAAACCGGCTTCTCCGTGCCGGCCGGGCAAATCAACCGGCTAGCCGGCCAATATACCGAGATAGATGGCCAGTTGGTGCCCAAGGCAGCCGATCTGATAAAAGGCGACCCCACACAGCCGCCGATACTGGAATACGGTGGCGGCGGCCTGTTCAGCACGCGCGCAGATTATTCGCGTTTTGCTCAGATGCTGCTGGGTGGCGGCGAACTGGAAGGGTGCCGGATCCTCAGCCGCAAATCCATCGGCCTGATGCGCGCCGATCATCTGACGGCGGCGCAGAAAACCGGTTTCAACTGGGAAAACCAGCGCGGCTATAGCTACGGACTGGCCGTCCGGACTCTGGTCGACCCGGCCCTGGCCGGCAGTCTGGCCAATCCAGGCGAATTCGGCTGGGATGGCGCCGCCGGTACTTGGTTCGGCGTCGATCCGCAAGAAGAAATGACGATCGTCTACATGGTCCAGCGGCAGCCAGCCGATCATATCCGGTTCATTCCCCGGCTGCAGGCGTCGATCTATTCGGCACTGTAAACATAGGGGCTGAGCACGGCTTTGCCGTTCGTCAGATCCCGTCAGCTTAGAAAAAGCACAATCGCCAGGAAATGGCACAACGCTCCGGCATCGACAAAGAAATGCCAGATCACATGGGCATTCTGTTTCTGACGGGCAAAGAACACCACCCCGCCGGAATAGAACAAACCGCCGGCAATAATCAGGGCGCTGCAGACGGCGCTGGCCTGCCGCAGGAACAGCGGCAGGCAAATCACGACCATCCAGCCCATCAGCAAGTAGAGAGCGGTCGACAGGATGGCGGTCAGCCGGTTTTTCTTGAAAGCCAGGATTTTGAAGACAATACCCGCCAGGACCAGCGTCCATTCCAGGATCAAAACAGCCCAGCCGGTCCGGCCGCCGATCACAGTCAGCGCAAGGGGCGTATAAGTACCGGCAATGGCAAAATAGATCGCCATATGATCCAGCCGGTTGAAAACGCGCTTGAAACGGCTCGCAGCCGGCAACGCGTGATAGAGCGCCGAGGTCCCGAACATCAGGATCAGGCACAGGCAGAAGACGGAAACGCCCAGCGCAGCGGTCAGGGGCGCGGTAGCGGTCTGCCGGTAGGCAT
>JAEXPB010000448.1 GCA_023438965.1 Bacillota bacterium
CCGTTATACCCAGCCGGCTGGCGATGTCCGCCATATTCTGACCGAGGCAGGTCCGATTATGAGCCTGGGTTACTGAACTGATCACGATCCGTTCCCAGCCGATGGCTGCGATCATGTTGTCCCAGTCGGCGTGCCGGCGCTGCAGTTCCTGCTTCAGACGCTTCAGGCCGGCTGGCCTGGCCAGTTCAGCCAGCGTGGCCGCCAGGCTCTCGCGGATGACTGTCGGCGGCAGCAGTGTCATCAGAGTGGTCGATCCGCCGGTGTAGGGGTAGAAATCAACCGTGACGTCGGCTTCGGACGCTTCGATCTGCTCGATCGCCCGGTGGATCAGCTTACCCCAGTTTTGAACGCCGAAGGCTTTAAAATGGCTGATGTTCAAGCGCAGCTGCGTTCGCCGGGCGATCGCCAGGACTTCTTCCACCGCGGCCATCAGGCTGTCGCCTTCGCCGCGCATATGGCAGGTCAGGATCGCATCGCGGCTGGCTGTGCCACTGAGCAGTTCCACATATTCATCCGTCGAGCTGTAGCATTCCGGGACATACATGATGCCGGCCGAGATGCCGAAGGCACCATTAGCCAGCGCTTCAGCCAGATAATGCCGGGCCCGGGCCATCTCGTCCGGTGTAAAGGGTGTCCGGGCCAGGCCTTTGACCGCGGTCTTGACCGCGCCGAGACCGATCATGCCGCCGACGTTGATGCCGGGAGCGGCGGCTCGCAGCGCATGCAGATAGTCCGGGAAACCGGCGAGCTGCAGCCCGGCAGGTGCTGAACCCAGGCAGGGCGCCAGGAAATCAAGCCATTCCCGGCGGGTGGCGTCAACCGTCGGGAAGGGCGTCAGTCCGCAGTTGCCGCTCAAGGTGGTCGTGATGCCCTGGGCCAGTTCGATGGTGCCGAAAGCCGGATCAGTCAGCGCTGCCAGATCGCAATGGCGATGCGTGTCGATGAAGCCGGGCGTGACCACCTGCCCGGCGGCGTCGATCAGGCGATCCGCGACGACCGGACTGTCTGCCGGCGTTTTTACGGCCTCCCGCGGCCGACGCAGGATGGCGGCGATTCGGTCGCCTTCAAGCAGCAAATCGGCGGCATAGCCTGGTCCGCCGCTGCCATCGATGATCGTGCCGTTCTGGATCAGCGTCCGCATCAGCGGTTCTTTCCCCGGGCTTCAATCGCGATCATCCGCTCGATCTGACCCTGGCGGATGCCATAGATTTCGTCAGCCAGATTGGGGATGACACAGGCATGATTGGGGATGATCGCGATCTTGTCGCCGATGGCCAGATCCAAGGGATGGGTGCTCTCGATAAAACCGTGCTCTTCGTTGAGCTTGCTGATCTGGATGTCGCTGCGGCCGACCACCCAGCCATAGCCCGGCCGGTGGGCGCACAGGTCGGTGGTCAGCGTTTTGCTGCCGGCGTCGATGATTGCGTGATGGCTGTCCACGACACTGACAACGGTGGTGACGACCCGCAGGGCGCACTGCTGTTCCGTTGCCATGCCGGTGCAAAGCTGGTTGCAGTCATTGAAAATGAAATTGCCCGGCCGGACCTCGGTGAGACCGGCAAGATTTTGCGGCAGCTTGGCGGCGAAGGAGTTGCCGCCGCTGAGTATTTTCATCTCCAGGCCGATAGCTTCCAGCAGGCGGGCCGTCCCGGTCAGGTTAGCCTGCTCCAGGCGAGCGGCTTTTTCGAATCCGGCCGGCGACTTTTCGCTGTAAATCGTGCCGCCGTAATACATCAGGCCGGCGATCCGGATGCCGGGCAGTCCGCAGATTGCCTTCGCGAAGACGACTGCCGGCTCCAGCGGTTCAATACCGCCGCGGCGGATACCGCCGTCCAGCTCAATCAGCGTGCGGACGGGCTGCCCCTTGGCCTGACCGAGCGCCGACAATTGCCGGGCGCCTTCGACGCTATTGACGATGGTCAGCACATCGGCGCGGTCCAGCAGCTGGCCCAGGCGGGCCATCTTGTCCGCACCGATCAGCGGGAAAGCGATCAGGATATCGGTCAAGCCATGGTCGGCCATGACTTCGGCTTCACCCAGTTTGGCGCAGGTGATGCCCCGGCAGCCCAGCGCCAGCTCCAATTGTGCCAGATAAACGCTCTTATGCGGTTTGATGTGCGGCCGAACAGCGATATTGTACCGGGCATTGGCCGCGACGATGGCCTGGATGTTGGCTTCAATCTGATCCAATTCGGCGACAACCGCCGGTGTCGGCAGAAAATCGGTCATGGCAGCGCTCCTTTAATCCTGGGCCGGCTCTGGCGGAGAAGGCCAGTCACGTGCTCATCCGGCCGGTCAATAAAGACAGTATAGCATAAGATGGCGCCTTGCCAGCAACGACATCCTCTGCTGACCGGTGGGCGCGCCGGCCCATGTTTGTTTCCCGGCGACTGTCCCGCCGGACGACAGTGACTGCGGAGAACACTGCTGGCGGGACAATCGTCAGACGAATAGCCGGGAATTCTGGTAAGATATAAATGTTAACGACGTAAGTAAATAATGAAAGGGCGATGACTGGCCCCAAGGAGCTGGATATGGAAAAGCTGATTGATCAGTTGCTGCAATCATCCGAGCCTTCAATCCGATACAAAATCCGGACGCAAGTTCTGGGCGAAGATCCCGATTCACAGGCGATCCGGACGCTGCGGCAGGAAATCAAGCATTCGCGCCGCGTCGCCGATTTACTGCGGAACCGTGATGCTGTCGGACAACTTGAACCAGTCCGGAATCCATACCAAAAGTGGACCGGTGCGCATTGGGTGCTGGCCACTCTGGCCGATCTCGGCTATCCGCGCAATGATCCGGATTTGCTGCCGGTGATCGATCAGGTCCTCCGCTGCTGGCTGCATCCGGATTATGACCGGAAAGTGCCGCAGATCGAAGGCAAATACCGACGCTGCGCCTCCCAGCACAGCAATATCCTCCTGGCCGTGCTCCGGCTTTCTGATTATCATCAGGAGCACGCCCGGCATCTGGCCCAATTGCTGCTCAAATGGCAATGGCCGGACGGCGGCTGGAATTGCGATGTCCGGCCGCAAGCCCGGGTCTCTTCATTTTGGGAATCCTGGATACCCTTGCGGGCCTTGGCCCTTTACGCCCGCCAGACACAAGACCTGGCAGCCCTGGCAGCCAGCCAACGAGCGGCGGCGGTATTCTTGTCGCGGCACTTGTACCGGAAGCGGTCGACCGGCGCCATCATGCAGCCGGAATTCGTCAAGCTGCATTATCCTTGCTACTGGCATTATGACATCCTGGCCGGCTTGAAAGCGATGGCCGAAGCCGGCTGCATCAATCGCCCGGAATGCGCGGCGGCGCTGGATCTGCTGGAAGCAAAGCAGCTGCCGGGCGGCGGCTGGCCGGCCGAGGCCAGGTATTACCGGCTGCTGAAGACAACCCCTGCTAAACCGGTTTCCAATGTCGAGCTGGTCGACTGGGGCGGCTGCAGCCGCGGCAAAATGAACGAATGGGTCACGGCCGACGCGCTGTATGTCTTGAAAGAAGCCGGCCGGCTCAACGGTCGATAAGGTCGAAGACAACAAAATCTTGCTATTATTGGCGATTCCCGGGGCATTCAGCCGGCCAGCGGCATGCTATGATGATTTTGGTCATATTCTATACTGTACGATGACCAATAACAGCACCGGCAGCCTAAATACCATAGGAACCTGCCGAGGCCATACCGGAGGGATGCATCATGATCAGAATCGCCATGTTATCCAAGTGGCATGTCCACGCCCCGGGCTATGCCAAAACAATCCAGCAAAACAACGATGCCGCCATCACCTGCGTCTGGGATGAAGACGCTGCCCGCGGCCAGGCCTGGGCCGGCGAACTCGGCGTCGATTTCGAGCCGGACCTGGCGCAACTGCTGGCCCGCCCGGATGTCGACGCTGTCATTGTGGACACACCGACCAGCGACCACGCCCGGGTGATGATCGCCGCGGCCGATGCCGGCAAGCATATTTTCACCGAGAAGGCGATGGCGCCGACCCTGGCCGAATGCCGGCAAATCTCGGCCGCCATTGCCCGGAATGGCGTTAAGTTCTGCATTTCCTACCCGCAGCTGACCTTCAGCCTGGCGCAATTCGCCCGGAAAGCCATCGACGACGGCCTCCTGGGCCGGATTCACTACATGCGCATGCGGACCGCCCACGGTGGCGCCAGCCAGGGCTGGCTGCCCGATTATTGGTATGATGTTGCGAAAGCTGGCGGCGGCGCGATGATGGACCTGGGCTGCCATCCGATGTACATGGCCTCGTATCTCCTCGGCCGGCCGAAACGCGTCACGTCGATGTTCAACACCACCTGCTGCCCGCCGCCGGCGGACGACAATGCCGTCTCGGTCGTCGAATTCGCCAGCCAGGCGATCGCAGTCCTGGAGACATCCTTTGTTTCGCCGATTTCCGGCGACAGCTTCGAGCTGCTGGGAACCGAAGGAGCCATCGTCAGCTTCGGCAAGGATGTCAAGATCCGCAGCAAAAAATTCTGCGTCGAGGGCTGGATCGTGCCCGACAAGCTGCCGGATCCCCAGCCGCTGCCGATGCAGCAGTGGCTGAACGGGATCTTGCAGGGCACGCCGATCCCGTTTGGTCCCGCTGCGGGCGAAGCATTGACCGAATTGCTGGAAAACGCCTATCTTTCGCACAAAGAGCAGCGGACGGTCGAGATCGGATAAATTAGCACATCTGAAATTTTTCATTAACCTGAACCAGACATGGCCGGCGCAGATTGGTTAAATCTCTGCCGGCCATCATTATAATTTCGTAATGTTTTCAAATTGACAGTTTATCGTAAGTGGCATATCATGACCACAGTAAAGTCAGTTTATCTTTGAAAAGGTACTGCAAATGAGTGACTTTGACCAATATCTAGAAGAACAACTTCAGGATGAGACTTTCCGGGTTGAATATGAACAATCGCGACCAGCATTTGAAATTTGGCGCGCCAATATTTATGCCCGATTAACCAGTCATATGACGGAAAAGGAGTTGGATGATTCAATTAGTAAATTGGCCATACATTAAAACTGCCGGATTATCTGGAGAACTCCAAACGGACATCATGAACCTTCTGACGGCCAACAGCAAGCAGGAGACGGCAGCCCATTGCCTTGCCGTTGCGCAAAAAAGTCGGGAAATAGCTGAATTTTATAGCTTGGATCCTGTTGTTGCATCGACTGTTGCCTTGCTGCATGATGTTTCGAATATCATGCAACCCCAGGACATGCTTAAATACGCGGTTGACCATCGATGGGAGATCGATCCGGCCGAGGCCAAGCATCCCTTCCTGCTTCACCAGCGTCTGTCGGCCGAATTGGCGCAAGATTATTTCCGCTTCGATAATCCGATCGGCCTATCAGCTATCGCCTGCCATACGACATTGAAAGCCAATCCGTCCGCTTATGACATGACGCTGTTTCTCGCGGACAAACTTGCCTGGGATCAAGCGGGCATTCCGCCTTTTCGTGATTTGGTCATGTCCGCGCTCCAGCATTCGCTGGCTTGCGCGTCGCTCACCTATATAAATTATGTCTTGGAGAATAAAATGATCTTGACTCCCCATCAGTGGTTGAGGGATGCCCAGCAATGGCTTGAATCTTGCGTTCAAGCCGGACAGGGAGGAAAACAGCGATGAAATTGGACCAGCTGGTTGGCGACCGGTTCAAGGAGCGACCGGCCGATTGCGTGATTGACAGCCATGCTCTGATGCTCCGGGGCGGCTACATGAAGTATGTCGCCAACGGAATATACTCGCAATATCCGCCCTTGCGGCGGATCTGCCGCAAGATCGAGCAGATTATCCGCGAGGAGATGGATGCCCTGGGCGGCCAGGAGGTTCTTTTCCCGCTGGTTTTGCCGGCCGCTCTGTGGGAGGAATCCGGCCGCTGGGCAAGTGTCGGACCCGAGCTGGTACGGCTGAAAGACCGCAGCCAGAACGATCTGGTCCTCGGAATGACCCATGAGGAAGCCGCTGTCCAATTGGCGCGCGAGTACGGCCTCAGTTACAACCGCTATCCCTTCATGATCTACCAGATCCAGACCAAGTTCC
>JAEXPB010000519.1 GCA_023438965.1 Bacillota bacterium
CGATGCATTTCGAGGACTCCTGGATCGCCGGCGCCGGGCTGAATGACCCGGCCGCCCTCGATGTCCTGGTCACCGAAGGCCCGGACAACATTCGCCAGCTGCGCGAGTGGGGCGTGCCTTTTGATACGGACGCCGAAGGCAAGCTCCTGGTCGGTCGCGAAGGCGCCCATCGCCGCAACCGGATCGTCCATTGCCACGGCGACGCCACCGGCTTCCATGTCACGAGCTGCCTGGCCGCCCGCCTGCAGCAGCAGGGCAATTGCCAGGTGATGAACCAGACCATGCTGGTCGATTTCGTGACCGACGACCACGGCACCGTCATAGGTGTCCTGGCCTTGAACGCGGACCGGCCCGGTCATTTCCGCCTGATCCTGGCCCGTGAAGTCGTGCTGGCCTCCGGCGGCATCGGTCACCTCTACCCGCGGACCACCAACGCCCCGGCGGCAACCGCCGACGGCCTGGCCGCCGCCATGCGCTGCGGCGCCGCGGTCAAGGACCTGGAGTTCGTCCAGTTCCATCCGACGGCGCTGCCCGACGGCGACGCCCAGGGCCGCTGCTTCCTGATTTCCGAAGCCGTCCGCGGCGAAGGCGCCATCCTGCGCAACAGCAAAGGCAAGGCTTTCATGGCCGCCGAGCATCCGCAGGCTGACCTGGCGCCGCGGGATGTCGTCGCGCGGGCCATCTTCCGCCAGATGATCCAGTCCGGAGCCAACCATGTCTGGCTGGACATCACCCACCGCAGCCGCGCCTTCCTGCAGAAGCGCTTCCCGATGATCTACGAAACCTGCGCCAAACTGGGCTACGACATGGCTACCCAATGGATCCCGGTCGCGCCGGTCCAGCACTACTTCATGGGCGGCGTCCAGACCGACGTCGACGGCCGGACCACCTGCCCGGGTCTCTGGGCGGTCGGCGAAGCGGCTTGCACCGGCATATACGGCGCCAACCGGCTGGCCAGCAACTCGCTGCTCGAATGCCTGGTTTTCGGCCGCCGCATCGGCCGGGCGATCAGCGCCCGGCATGCGGCTGAACCGGCCGCGTCCGCACCCTCGCTACCGGCGCCGGCCGGCTCGCTCCGGATCGTGCGTCCCGCCCGGACCATCCCGCCGGAGCGGATCGCCGCCATCCGCCAGCAAATCCGCCAGCTGATGGACCGTTATTGCGGCATCCTGCGCGACGGCGAAGGTCTGCAAACCGCGCTGGACCAGCTGCGGCTGCTGAACCAGGAGCTGACCGGCATCGCCGCGGGCGACCGGCCGACCATCGAAGCCTGCCAGATGGCCACCGCCGCCCAGGCCATCGTCGAAGCGGCGCTGGCGCGCAAGAACAGCATCGGCGCCCACTATCGGGCGGACGATCCGGCGAACGCCCTGGTTTCGGTCGTTTGAATCGACTATAATGGACCTGATCCGCCAACCAGCACCTGATGGAGGTAACGACCATGCCTGACCAGAAATTCCTGCCGACTGCCGTCGATTTCCGGCTTAACCTGGCACTGCTCGATCCGATCATCCGCCAGGCATTGGCCGAGGACATCGGCACCGGCGATATCACCACCGAATCAACCGTCCTGCCCGCCACCCGGGTCACCGGCCGCCTGATTGCCAAGGAGGACGGCCTGATCTGCGGCCTGCCGGTTTTCTGCCGTGTCTTCGCCCTGCTCGACGAGGCCGTCCAGATTGAGCTGCTGGCTGCGGAAGGCGCCGCCGTGCAGCGCGGCGATCTGCTGGCCCGCATCGGCGGTCCGGCCCGCAGTGTCCTGACCGGTGAGCGTGTGGCCTTGAATTTCCTGCAGCGCCTGTCGGCGATCGCCAGCAAGACCGCCTGGGCGGTCCGCCAGGTCCAGGGCACCAAGGCCCGGATCTGCGATACGCGCAAAACCACGCCCGGCCTGCGGGTGCTGGAGAAGTATGCCGTGCGGGTCGGCGGCGGCTCCAATCACCGATTCAATCTCGCCGACGGCATCCTGATCAAAGACAACCATATCCAGGCCGCCGGCGGCATCCGCCCGGCCGTCACAGCGGCGCGCGCCCATGCGCCCCACACCCTGAAAATCGAAGTGGAGGTCGAAGACCTGGCGATGGTTGCCGAAGCGCTGGCCTGCGGCGCCGACATCATCATGCTCGCCAACATGGACCAGCCGGCTATCGAGGCCGCCGTCGCCCTGATCGGCGGACGGGCCCTGGTCGAGATTTCCGGCAACATGGGCGACAAGGATCTGACTGCCCTGGCCCGCACCGGCATCGATCTCATATCGATCGGCGCCCTGACCCATACGGTCCGGGCGATGGACATCAGCCTGCGCCTGGATCCGCTGACCACCGCATTATAAGGACCGCCTAAACAGCGATCTGATCTTTTGAACAAGCCGTTTTTGCAAGACGGCTTGTTTATTATTGCATTTCACATTTTTTACAGAAGGCATTGTGCGTCATGGAGACGCGTGCTATAATGGGTTCACCAAAGTGCAGAATAGTCGGCGCATCTCCTGCATAATCCGCTGATTATCCGATTTGGACCATATCCGAGAGCCATTTACCCCAAGCGTACTTCAAGGGCGATGTCGCAGCCTTTGTAATGTGCGCTTTTTTGTTTCTCGGAAAACATGCCGGTCCAACCTAAGCATAATTTATTTTTGCAGGATCTATGACAACGCATTTCATTTCGGACGAGGGAGGCCATTTTCATGCCAGAAGAAGCCAAAGGACTGCCGGACAGGCAGGGGTTATATGATCCGCAGAACGAGCACGACGCTTGCGGCATCGGCCTGGTGGTGAATATCCGGGGCAATCGCTCGCATGCGATTATCCGCCAGGCGGTGACCATCCTGGCCAATCTGGCCCACCGCGGCGGCGCGGGCAGCGAGGACAACACCGGCGACGGCGCGGGCATCCTGCTCCAGCTGCCAGACCGGTTCTTCCGCCAGGTCTGCCCGGACATTGGCATCGAGCTGCCGGCCGCCGGCGCCTATGGCGTCGGTATGGTCTTCCTGCCCCGCAGTGAAGTCAACCGCAAGGCGTGCGAAAAGAAAATCGAGGCGATCATCGCCGAAGAAGGCCAGGTTCTGCTTGGCTGGCGAACCCTGCCGATCAATGAATCCTCCCTCGGCAGTGTCGCCCGGGCCAATCGTCCCTATATCCGCCAGGTTTTCATCGGCCAGGCGGCGGATCTGGACAGCCGGGACGCCAATGCTTTCGAGCGCCGCCTGTACATCATCCGCAAGCGCTGCGAGAAGCTGCTCGAGAACATTCCGGAGAGCAGCGGCCATTATTTCTACTTCGCCAGCCTTTCCAGCCGGACCATTGTCTTCAAGGGCATGCTGACCGCCGACCAGGTCGACGCCTTCTATCTCGACCTGAACAGCATCGAAATGGAATCCGCCCTGGCGCTGGTGCATTCCCGCTACAGCACCAATACCTTCCCCAGCTGGGAACGGGCCCATCCCTACCGCTACCTGATCCATAACGGCGAAATCAATACCCTGCGCGGCAATGTCAACTGGATGCATGCCCGCCAGGCGTCGATCCGCAGCGATGATTTCGGCGGCGAACTGTCACGCATTTTCCCGCTGATCAACCCGAACGGCAGCGACTCGGCGATGTTCGACAACTGCCTGGAATTCCTCTACCTGGCCGGCCGTTCGCTGCCGCATGTGGCGATGATGATGGTGCCCGAGCCATGGAACAAACATGAGAGCATGAGCGATGCCAAGAAAGCTTTTTATGAATACCACAGCACGATGATGGAACCCTGGGACGGGCCGGCGGCGATGGCCTTCACTGACGGCGTGCAGGTCGGCGCGATTCTGGACCGCAACGGTTTGCGGCCTTCCCGTTATATCGTCACTGCCGACGGACAGGTGATTCTGGCCTCCGAGGCCGGCGTCCTGGATATCCCGCCCGAGAAAGTCCTGCGCCGCGACCGCCTGCGCCCGGGCCGCATGCTGCTGATCGACACCGCTGCCGGCCGGATCATCAGCGACGAGGAAATCAAGGAAAAGATCGCCGCCGAGCAGCCTTATCAAAAATGGCTGGACGAGAATCTGCTGCAGCTGGCCGATCTGCCGGAAGCGCCGGAATTGCCGGCAGCGGCCGTCCAGCCGGAGCTGGAGCAACTGGAGAAGGCCTTCGGCTACACCTATGAAGACCTGCGTTCAATCATCCTGCCCATGGCACGCGACAGCATCGAACCCGTCGGCTCGATGGGCACCGACATCCCGCTCGCCGTACTGTCCGACCGGCCGCAGTTGTTGTACAACTATTTCAAGCAGCTGTTCGCTCAGGTCACCAACCCGCCGATCGACGCTCTGCGCGAGGAGATCGTCACTTCAGCGACCACCTACATTGGTTCCGACGGCAGCCTGATCGATCCGCAGCCGGTCAATTGCCGGCAGATCAAGCTGACCGTCCCGATCCTCAGCAATGAGGAATTGGCCCGGCTGAAACATATCCGGCAGACCGGCTTCCAGGCCGTCTCCCTGCCGATCCTCTATGAAGCCGCCCAGGACGGTCCGGCGTTAGCCCAGGCTCTGGACGACCTTTTCGCCGCCGCCGACCGGGCCATCGCCAACGGAGCCAACATCCTGATCCTCTCCGACCGCGGCGTCAGCGCCACCCTGGCCCCGATCCCGGCGCTGCTCGCTGTCTCCGGCCTGCACCACCACCTGATCCGCTGCCAGAACCGCACGCAGGTCAGCCTGGTCCTCGAGTCCGGCGAGCCGCGCGAGGTACACCACTTCGCCCTGCTGCTCGGTTACGGCGCCTCGGCGATCAATCCCTGGCTGGTCTTCGATGCGGTCGGCGATCTGATCCCGCAGGGTCTCCTGACTGACCAGACACCGGCGGAGGCTGTTGCCCACTATCGCAAGGCGGCGGTCAAAGGTATCGTCAAGACCATTTCCAAAATGGGCATCTCGACGATCCAGAGCTATCAGGGCGCCCAGATCTTCGAGGCGGTCGGCATCCAAAAAGCCGTCATCGACCGCTATTTCACCGCCACGCCCTCCCGGGTGGACGGTATCGGCCTCGAAGTCCTGTCCCAGGAAGCCCGTCTGCGCCAGCAGGCCGCATTCGGCCAGCACCAGGCCGATCCGGGACTGGAGACCGGCGGCCAGTACAAGTGGCGCAGCGACGGCGAATACCACCTGTTCAATCCGTTGTCGGTCCACAAGCTGCAAACCGCCGTCCGTGCAGGGGATTACCGGCTGTTCAAGGAATACAGCAACCTGATGAACAAAGAAACCCAGCGGCTTTGCACCTTGCGCGGCTTGCTCGAGCTCCTGCCGGCCGCATCGCCGGTGCCGCTGGAGGAAGTTGAACCGGTCGAAGCAATCGTCAAACGGTTCAAAACCGGCGCCATGTCCTATGGCTCGATCAGTCAGGAGGCTCACGAAGCGCTGGCTATCGCCATGAACCGGCTCGGTGGCCGCAGCAATACCGGCGAGGGCGGCGAGGATCCGCGGCGCTTCATCCCGTTGGAGACCGGCGACTCTCTCTGCAGTTCGATCAAGCAGGTCGCTTCCGGCCGCTTTGGCGTCACCAGCGAATACCTGGTCAACGCCCGTGAGCTGCAGATCAAGATGGCCCAGGGCGCCAAGCCCGGCGAGGGCGGCCAGCTGCCCGGCCGCAAGGTTTACCCCTGGATTGCCCGGACCCGCCACTCCACCCCGGGCGTCGGCTTGATTTCGCCGCCGCCGCACCACGACATTTACTCGATCGAGGACCTGGCCGAGTTGATCCATGACCTGAAGAACGCCAACAGCCAGGCCCGGATCAGCGTCAAACTGGTCTCGGAAGTCGGCGTCGGGACCATCGCCGCCGGCGTCGCCAAGGGACGCGCCGATGTTGTCCTGATCAGCGGTTATGACGGCGGCACCGGCGCCTCGCCGATTTCCAGCATCCGTCATGCCGGCCTGCCCTGGGAACTCGGCCTGGCCGAAACGCACCAGACCTTGCTGCTTAACGATCTGCGCAGCCGCATCGTCGTCGAGACCGACGGCAAGCTGCTGACCGGCCGCGACGTCGTGATCGCCGCCCTGCTCGGTGCCGAAGAATTCGGCTTCGCCACCGGCCCGCTGGTCGCCCTCGGCTGTGTGATGATGCGGGTCTGCAACCTGGATACCTGCCCGGTGGGCATTGCGACCCAGAATCCCGAACTGCGCAAGCGATTCGCCGGCAAGCCGGAGCATGTCGAGAACTTCATGCGCTTCATCGCAGCCGAAATGCGCGAAATCATGGCCGAGCGGGGTTTCCGGACGATCAACGAGATGGTCGGCCGCAGTGACCGCCTGCAGCCGGCCCAGGCTGTCCAGCACTGGAAAGCCGCCGGCCTCGACCTCTCCGCCCTGCTCTACCGGCCGGCGGTCGGCGACCAGGTCGGCCGGTATTGCCAGATCCGTCAGGATCATGGGCTGGAGCACTCCCTGGATCAGCAGATGCTGCTGCCGATCTGCCAAAATGCCTTGAGTCGGGGTATCCCGGTCCGGGCCACCCTGCCGGTCCGCAACGTCAACCGCGTCGTCGGCACCCAGCTGGGCAGCGAAATCACCCGTCGGTACGGTGCGGTCGGTTTGCCGGCCGATACGATCCAGCTCAAATTCGTCGGTTCGGCCGGCCAGAGCTTCGGCGCCTTCATCCCGCGCGGCCTGACCCTGGCCATCGAGGGCGAGGCCAACGACTATCTCGGCAAAGGCCTGTCCGGCGGCAGGATCATCGTCTATCCGGACACCCGCTCCAGCCTGAAGGCGGAAGAGAACATCATCATCGGCAATGTCGCCTTTTATGGCGCGACCAGCGGTGAAGCTTACATCCGCGGTGTGACCGGCGAACGTTTCGCCGTTCGCAACAGCGGTATGAAGGCCGTCGTCGAAGCCGTCGGCGACCATGGCTGCGAATACATGACCGGCGGCCGGGTTGTCGTCCTCGGGCCGACCGGACGCAATTTCGCGGCCGGCATGTCCGGCGGCATCGCCTATGTCCTTGACAGCGACGGACGCTTCATCAGCCACTGCAATACGGAAATGGCCGATCCGGTGCCTCTGGAAGACCCGGACGAGATCGCCGAAGTCCAGGCCATGATCCGCGAGCACGTCCGGCTGACCGGCAGCACCTATGCTGCCGACATCCTGGCCAACTGGAAATACTTACAGCCGCGTTTCTGGAAGGTGCTGCCGCGCGATTACCAGCGCATGCGTGTCGCCCTGGACACCGTGCGCAGCCAGGGGCTGAGCGGCGACGAAGCCCTGATGGCCGCTTTCGAGGCGAATAACCGCGACCTTTCCCGCGTCAGCGGCAACTGAAGCGTTGTCAAGCAATTAATTGTTCGAACTTGACAAACGCCCCGCTGATCAACCGGCATTCAAGGAGGATATGGAGATGGGCAAGCCCACTGGTTTTCTGGAATATCAACGCGAACTGCCGCCGGACCGGCCGCCGCTCAAGCGGATCAAGGACTGGCAGGAGTTCCATACGCACTGGCTCGACGAGGACCAGCGGCGCCAGGGGGCCCGCTGCATGGAATGCGGCATTCCCTTCTGTCATTCCGGCGTCCTGATCCGCGGTGCCGCCTCCGGCTGCCCGCTGCACAACCTGATCCCCGAATGGAACGACCTGGTCTATCGCGGGCTTTGGCAAGAAGCCCTGCGCCGCCTGCTCAAGACCAACAACTTCCCGGAGTTCACCGGCCGCGTCTGCCCCGCTCCCTGCGAAGGCGCATGCACGGTAGGTCTGCATGACCCGCAAGTCACGATCAAGGCCAACGAATGCTACATCATTGACAAGGCTTTCGCCGAAGGCTGGATGCAGCCGCAGCAGCCCTTGCGGCGCACCGGCCGCCGGGTTGCCGTGGTTGGCTCCGGTCCGGCCGGGCTGGCCTGTGCCGACCAGTTGAACAAGGCCGGGCACGAGGTGACCGTCTACGAAAGGTCCGACCGGGTTGGCGGTCTGCTGATGTATGGCATCCCGAACATGAAACTCGACAAGCGCATTGTCCAGCGGCGCGCCGATCTGATGGCCGCCGAGGGTGTGCGTTTCGTCACCGGCTGCGAAATCGGCCGCGACCGGCCGCTCAGCCGGCTGCGCGGCGAATACGACGGGATTGTCCTGTGCGGCGGCGCCACCCGGCCGCGCGATCTGCCGGTTGAAGGCCGTTCCAGCCAGGGCGTCCATTTCGCTGTTGATTTTCTGAAGGCCAATACCAAGAGCCTGCTGGATTCCAACCATGAGGACGGCTGCTACATATCGGCCCGCGGCCTGGATGTGCTGGTCATCGGCGGCGGTGACACCGGCACCGACTGCGTCGGCACCTCGATCCGGCAGGGCTGCCGCAGCGTCACCCAAATCGAGATCATGCCCCGGCCGGCCGAAGCGCGCACGGCGCAGAATCCATGGCCGCAGTGGCCTTTCGTCCTGCGCACCGATTACGGCCAGGAAGAGGCGATCGCCCTCTATGGCCATGACCCGCGCGTTTACCTGACCACGGCCAAGAAGATCGAAGCCGATGCCCAGGGCCGCGTGTCGGCGGTGCACACCATCGAAGTCCGCTGGGAGCCTGACGCCCAGGGACGGATGGTCCCGGTCGAAATCGCCGGCACCGGGAAGGTCTGGCCGGCGCAGCTGGTCCTGCTGGCCATGGGCTTCCTCGGACCCGAGGATACGGCGCTGACCGAGCTGGACATCGCCCGCGACAGCCGCACCAACGTCCGGACCGCACCGGACCAGTATGCCACCAGCGTGCCGGGCATCTTCACCGCCGGCGACATGCACCGCGGCCAGAGTCTGGTCGTCTGGGCGATCAGCGAAGGACGCGCCGCCGCTCAAGCCTGCGACGCTTATCTGTATGAAACCGGCTGTTGAATGACGCTGGCTCGATCAGCCCTGGTGCAGGCAGCATCAGCGAATAAAAAGGCGGTCACTGGAGCGGCCGCCTTTTTTGTCCGGTCCAATGTCCGCCGGCCCCTTTTCGCGAAAAGCCATTACGGCCGTGCGCATTCCCGGTCACGGCCGGTCAGGATCGCCAACGCATGCCCCAGCACCGGCAGAACCACATCGAGACATTCACGCACCGCGCGCGGGCTGCCTGGCAGGTTGATGATCAGCGTGCGGCCGCGGATGCCGGCCACCGCCCGGGAAAGCATCGCCCGGTCGGTCAGCTGCAGGCTGCGGGCCCGGATGGCTTCCGGTATGCCCGGCACCAGCCGTTCGACGACCGCCAGGGTGGCCTCGGGTGTTACGTCGCGCGGTGACAGGCCGGTGCCGCCGGTGGTCAGGATCAGGTCGACGCGCCCGCTGTCGGCCCATTCGCGCAGCTGACTGGAAACCGCTTCCTGGTCGTCCGGCAGGATGGCCATGGCGGTCACCGGCGCGATTTCCTCCAGCAATTCCCGGATGGCCGGCCCGCTCAGGTCCAGGCGTTCGCCTTTGGCGCCGCGGTCGCTGACCGTCAGCACCGCGGTCCGGAAAGTCTGATCCGCCATTGGCGGCTGCAGCGCAGGATCATCGTGCATATGAACCTCCATTTTGCCCGGCAGACCCGGCAGCCGGCCGGCCGGATCTGGTCAAACCGACAGATCGGCAGCGGGCGGCTTTTCAGCGGGCTGGTTTATGGTATTATCTATATATTGCACACCGACTTCGAGTCTGTCCAGCTAAATCAGCGGCTGACACGCGGACAGACCGGGGCGCGGCTGGAAACGGCCACACCTTCCATTGTGAAAAGGAGAACGGAGAAAATGAAAAGAGCACTGTCTGTCCTGCTGGTTCTGCTGATCCTTTCCTTCACGCTGCTCGCCTGCCCGGCCTGCAGCGGCACGAAGGAAAACAAGACCGTACGCCTGTCGACAACGACCAGCGTAAACGATTCCGGCCTGTTGGCGGTCCTGCAGCCGGTATTCGAAAAGAAGACCGGCTACAAGCTGGAGATTGTCGCCAACGGCACCGGCGCGGCGATCAAGCTGGGGGAAACCGGCGACGCCGACGTCCTGCTGGTCCATGCCAAGGCCTCGGAGGATGAATTCGTTAAAGCCGGCTACGGCGTCGAGCGGATTCCCTTCATGCACAACTTCTTCGTCATCGCCGGTCCGGCTGCCGATCTGGCCGGCATCGCCAAGGCCGCCACCGCGCTGGACGCCTTTAAGCTGATCGCCGCCAAGGCCGACAAATCGGCTTCCTTCATCTCCCGCGGCGACGATTCCGGCACGCACAAGGCCGAGCTGGCGATCTGGACCAAAGCCGGCATCACGCCCAAGGGCGATTGGTATGTCTCAGCCGGCAAGGGCATGGGCGCCGCGCTGACC
>JAEXPB010000524.1 GCA_023438965.1 Bacillota bacterium
TTACCACAAGGGCCGTTCGCCGAAAGCGGGCGAGATGTAAGTGGCGCTGACCAGCAGGACAAATCCGATTACCGACGAGATGAGGTCGACAGCAGTGGAATAGCTGTATTTCATGTTGGTCAGGCCGACGCGGTAGACATAGGTGCTGATCACGTCGCCGACATCATACACAGTCGGATTGTAAAGGACCAGGATTTGCTCGACGCTCGATCCGAGCATGGCGCTCAGGCGCAGGAGGATGATGAAGAAGATGGTCGCCCGGATGCCCGGCAGCGTGATGTGCCACATCCGGCGCAGCACGCCGGCGCCGTCGGCGCGGGCCGCCTCGAACAGCTCGGTGTCGATCGACATGATCGCCGACAGGTAGACGATCGAGCCCCAGCCGGAATTTTTCCAGGCGTCGGAAATGACCAGCAGGCCGCGGAAGTACTTCGACTCGCCCAGCCAGACCACCGGCTCGGCGCCGAAGAGGCCCAGCACGCTGTTGACGAGGCCCTGGGTGGACAGCAGGTTCATGAAGATCGCGCCGATAACGACCCAGGACAGGAAGTGCGGCAGATAGCTGACCGTCTGGATCGTCCGCTTGAAAGCTTTGCTGCGTAATTCATAGATCGACAGAGCCATGATGATTGGGATCGGGAACTGGAAGACCAGCCGGTAGAGATTAAGCAGGATGGTGTTCCGGAAAATGCGGAAGAAATCCGGCGAGCTGAACAGGTTATTAAAATGCTTGAAGCCGACCCACGGGCTGTCCTGGAAGCCGAGCAGGATGTTGTAGTCCTTGAAGGCAATCTGGGCGCCGTACAGCGGCAGGTATTTGAAAATGAACAAGACGGCCAGGGCCGGCAGGATCAGCAGGTAAAGGTCCGTGTTGGCCACTATGCGCCGGAACAGGTTATGGCGTTTCCAGGCCAGGGATTTGTTTGGGCGGGTTTCGGCTGAACGCATCAAACAACCTCTTTTCAATTTGAAAATGAGCAATCAAAAGCAGGCGGATCGATCCTGTCCGAGGATAATATCATTATACCGGATGCTTCCCGATTTACCTATGGGATAGTTCTATGAAATACCTGAGACTTCCCCAATCTCCACCGGAAGCAGGATGTCGACGCAGGTACCCGTCGCGTTGGAATAGACATACTGCAGGCCATAGGCGTCGCCATAGAAGACCTGGATCCGCTGGTGGACATTCTGGACGCCGTAACCCTGCCGCTTGGCGGTCAGAATGTCGGCCAGGACCTCCGGCGGCATGCCGGCGCCGTCATCGGTCACCCGGATGCGCAGGTTGTCGCCTTCGCGGCGGGCGCTGATGCGGATGGTGCCGGAATGGTTCTCCTTCATCTGGATGCCGTGGGTGATCGCATTCTCGACCAGCGGCTGCAGCAGAAAGCGCAGGATCGGTATCGCACCCAGATCCTCCGGGATATCCTTCTCCAGCACGATGGCATCGCCATACCGGTAATTTTGCAGCTGCATATACAAATCGATATGCAGGATTTCTTCCTCCAGCGGAATGATCCGCTTGCCGCTGCCCAGGGTCTGGCGGAAGAAGCGGGCCAGGATGTCGATGTTGTCGACCACCTCGGTCGCGCCGGCCCGCAGGGCCTTGAACTTGATGACATCCAGGGTGTTGTAAAGGAAATGCGGCTTGATCTGGTTCTCCAGCGCCTTCAGTTCGGAATACTGGAGCAGGATCTGGTTGCGGTAGCGTTCGGTGATCAGATCGCGGATCGTACTGCTCATGCTGTTGAAACTCTGCTGCAGCGAACGGATCTCCTGGTCGCCCTCGACCTTGATCTGCCGGCCGTAGTCGCCGGCTTCAACATAGCGCAGGTGGTCGCTCAGATTGCCCAGCGAACCGGTGATGCCGTTGAAATACAGCAGGGCGACCACTGCGGCCAGCAGCGCGAACAGCAGGCTGAAAAGCAGGGACAGGATGGCGGTGTTGTAGGATGACGCCGAAACAGCGGCCTGAGGGATCAGGGCAATCAACGACCAGTTGGCTGTGGCGATTTTCTCGCTGAGCAGGAAATATTTCTCACCCTTGAAGTCGATCGGTTCGTCGACGGCCAGCAATTCCCGGTGCTGCATGACATAGTTGATCAAGTCCTCGTCGCCGCCCGCATGCTTCAAAAAAGCCTGCTGCCCGTCATGGGCGAAGACTGTTGTCGAATTGTACTGGATATCCAGGTCATCCAGGATCCCCTCGATGACCGACGCGTCGATGTTGGCCACGACCAGGCCCATCGGGTTCTGATTGAGCGGCAGGCCGTTCACGCTCTGGCAAATCGTGTAACGGTTGCGGGCGTAAAACGGGTAGAATGGGAAAACCGCCTGGCTGATCGGCGGCAGGATGGCCTTGGTGCCGCCGGTGCCGAAAGCGGCCTTGATGTCCTCCGGCAGCTGGTCCAGGGCGAAGAATTTGACCTGTTCGCCGGTTAGCAGCGTCGGTTTGTCCAGGTACAGCGAGAAGGACAGTTCGCTGTTCATCGATTGCAAGTTCTTGACCATGTTGCTGATGTATGTCAGGCAGTCGATGATCTCGGCCTGGTCGAGCCAGCCGTATTGGGCGCGCTTCAGATAGGAGACCAGCGCCGGATCGAAGGCGACGAATTCGCAGAAAGTCTGGGCGTTGCGGATCTGGTTGCCCAGATTGATCGCCGTCTGCTGCAGGGCGCTGCGGATATTCTTCTGGGCCGTGTTCTCATTGATCCGGATGTAGATCAGATTGGAGGCCGCCCAGATCAGAAGCGACGGCAGAATAATCATTACTGCCACAAAAGCCAGGACTTTCTGGCGCAGCGACGCATGCCGCTTCCGGGCCGGGCGCCGCTTAAAGCATTTCTTTATAATCATAGGGTGTCACACCAAACTGCTTCTTGAATTGGCGGGAGAAATAATTGGCGTCCTGGTAGCCGATCTCCCGGGCCACTTCATTAATATACATCGGCGAGGAAGCCAGCAGTTCCTTGGCCCGCAGCATGCGCCGCTGGGTGATGTAGTCGTTGATCGTCTTGCCGGTTTCCTGCCGGAACAGCAGGCAGAGGTAGTTCTCGGAAATAAAGAACTTGTTGGCCAGCAGGGAAATGGTCAGCTTCTTGCTCAGGTTGTCATCAATATATTCGCAAGCCTGGCGGATCGTCCGGCGGATGGTGTGACAGTCGATCTGGTCGCCGGCCGTCTCGGGTTTGACGGCCACCTCGCCGCGGGCCAGGCGGATCTTGTAAACCGTGCTGCGCAGGACTTCATCGAATTCCTTCATGTCGATCGGCTTGAGGATGTAATCAACCGCGTTGATCTTGAAAGCCCGCTTGAAATACTGGACATCCTGATAGGCGCTGATCAGGATGATCTCCGCGGTGTTGCCGTTGTCGCGCAGCCGGGAAACCATATCCAGGCCGTTGAGGTGCGGCATGACAATATCGGTCACAATGATGTCCGGCGACAATTCCTGGATCAGCTGGTATGCCTTCTCGCCGTCGTCCGCCTCGCCGATCACCTTGATGTTCAGGGCCGCCCAGTCGACGAGATCCCGCAAACCCTCGCGGATGACCTTTTCGTCATCTGCAATCAGAACGGTGTACATAGCCGTTTCCCCCTTGCCCGATGGGTAAGCCGACAGAATCTCCTTGATTTTATCACAACCGGCCGGATGCGGACAATCGGACACTTCTCCGGTCAGGCAGGACAATTCACCGAAGTTCATGCGCAATCGCCAGTCGCTGTCCTGGTTCATGAGCTTTTTTAGCAAAACCTGTTGACGACGCCCGAAAAACCGACTATGATGTAGCTGTTTGGTAATGATAAACTATATTTATATCAATTCATCATTATCAAACAACAAGACCGGTTTATTCAGCAGCATATCCGATTGAACGCGCCATTCCCATTCTCTATCTGGCCAGAAAGTCCAAACACACCCCATTACCTCAGCCCCCAACAGAAATGTCATTTCCCCAATCTGAAAGGAGGATATATGGAACAATTCAAGGAACAAATCCGGAAAGCAGCCCAGGAAGCCCTGATTGACCTGATCGGCTTCGCGGGGCGCGAGCGGTTCGACGGGCTGGACCCGCAGGCCAATCCGTTCACGCTGTTTCCCAAGGGCCGCACCGTGATCATGGTCGCCCGGCGCATCACCCGCGGCACGCTGCGCGGTGTGGAAGAGGGCATCAACTTCGGCGATTTCGGCATGTTCGGCAAGCATTGGCTGGCCGATGAATTCGTCGCCCAATCTGTCTACAGCCTGGCCAATTTCCTGGAAACCGCCGGCTGGGAGGCCATGCCGGTCGCACCGGGCACCCGCCAGGCCGTCGCCGGCGTCGCCGAGCCGGTCGCGCCCGATTTCCGTTACGCGGCCGTGGCCTGCGGCCTGGGTGAAATCGGCCTGGGCGGCGAGGTCCTGACCCCTCGCTTCGGCCCGCGCCAGCGTTTCGCGATGATCATCACCGACGCCGAACTGGCTTCGGACCGCCTGCTCGATCAGCCGGTCTGCACCCGCTGCGGCCGCTGCATCGCCATCTGCCCGCTGCAGGCCCTGGACGGCCAGAAGCTCACCGCCGTCACGGTCGGCGGCAAGTCCATGCCGGTAGCGACTTGCGACACCAAGCGGTGCGCCATCTGCAAGAACGGCGCCACCCTGGAGGGGCAGCAGCTGGACCGTCTGGCCGCACTCTGCGTCCGCACCTGCGTCGACGAATTGGACGGCCAGTCTTTCGCATCCGGCTTCCGCAAGCGCCAGGCCTGGGGCAAGAACGAATTCGGCGAACCGGTCGAAATCGTTGAAGGAGGCCAAGCATGAAACTGACTGCACAGATGATCAAGGATAAAGCCAAGGATCTCGGCATCGACTGCATCGCCATCGGCAGCATCGACCGGTACAAGGAAGCGCCGCCCCTGATGAACCCGAAGAATTACTTCCCGGAATGCAAGTCGGTAATCATGCTGGCCATGCGCATTCCGCGCGGCACCTACCGCGGCATCATCGAAGGCACGCATTGGCACAACTACACCTTTTATTCCTATAACCGGCTGAACACGCTGTTCCGCCCCAAGCTGACCTATGCCCTGGCTTGTTTCATCGAGGACATGGGCTGGGAAGCCATCCCGCATTATCCGGCGGTTTCCGAACGGATGGGCGAGGGTGAGCCGGTCGTGCCGGGACGCCTGCCCAATGTGGCGATGAGCGTCCGCATCATGGGCGTCGGCGCCGGACTCGGCGAGATGGGCCATTCCAAGGTGTTCATCACGCCGGAATTCGGGCCGCGCGTCCGTCTGGGCATGATCATGACCGACGCCGAACTGGAGCCGGATCCGATCATCAAGCCCGGAACCTACTGCAACCAGTGCGGCCGCTGTGTCAAGGACTGCCCGGGCGCGGCCATTCCGCCGGTCCGCGATGCCGACAAGAAGCTGCACATCAACGTCGGCGAACAGGACATTTTCTGGGGCGACGTCGACATGGGCCGCTGCACCCTGACCCATCACGGCCTGAACAACCGCATTTCGCCGTTCCTGAAGAAAGACCTGCCCAATTTCGAGCTGGACGTCCAGCGGACCAACATGACCGAGGAAGAGGCCTATCGCCTGACCTACACCATGGCGCTCGGCAAATGGGGCTGCGTTTATGATCAGCCGGACAATTCCATCCTGCACTATTACAATTATGTCCTGAGCCATGTCGGCTATTTCGCGATCTGCGGCGCCCGCGGTTGCATCTGCAGCTGCATGGATTCGCTCGAGAAGCGCAAGGCCATCCGGAGCCTGTTCAAGAATCCGCTCTACAAGCGGCCGATCTGGATCCTGCCCTGCGAGCAGAAGCAGAAAGTCGGACGCATCAATCCGTGGCGTGAACAGTATCTGGACAAGCGCGATCCGTCCATTCGCCAGAATGAATATTGATCGGCGCCGCAAGAGGAGGTTTGCATGGAAGACTTAAAAAGCATGATCAAGGCCAAGGCCAGCCAGCTGCAGATCAATCTGGTCGGGTTCGCCGCCCGCGACCGTTTCGTCGGTCTCAATCCGCAGCATGATCCCTTCAGCATTTTCCCGGACGCCCACACCGTCATCCTGGTCGGCCAGATGATCCCGCGCGGCACGATCCGCGGCGTGGAAGAGGGCACCGACACCAGCTCTTACAGCAATTTCGGCTACAGCTGGCTGGATAACCAGTTCGTCGCCCAGTCCACCTATGACCTGGTCCGCTTCATCGAAGACCAGGGCTGGGAGGCGACGCCGATTTTCCCCAATCCCCTGTCCACAACCGGCATGGGCATTTCCGTCGCCGAAGGCCGTCCGGCACCCAACGTCACACCGGACTTCGACTACGCGGCCGTCGCCTGCGGCCTGGGTGAAATGGGCCTGAACCAGGAACTGCTGACGCCCGAATTCGGCCACCGCCAGCGCTTCCAGATGATCATCACCGACGCGGTCATCGCGTCCGACCCGCTGCGCCCGGCCGGCGTTTGCGACCATTGCGGCGCTTGTGCGGCCGCCTGCCCGCTCCAGGCGGTCAACACCGCAAAGACGGTTGAGCGGACCATCTGCGGCCAGACCTACGCCATGGCCGAGATCAATTTCGAGCTCTGCAAGAAATGCCCGAACGGCGGCATGGCCAATCGCCTGCATCCGAGCGGCAAGCCCGACCGTTATGCCGCCCTCTGCAACCGCGCCTGCATGGCGGAGCTCGAAAAGCGCGGCATCGCCGTCTTGAACCAGCCCTTCCGCACCCATGAGCCGTGGCGTAAAAACCGCCGCGGCGACCTGATCTGATTGACTGGTCCGTTGGGAAGGTCAGGCGGCGTCCGGCTGGCGTATGATGTCTGTTGCCCGATTGTTTTCAGGAGGTGTCCCATGTTGAACCATACCTTGCTGCAATGTCTGGGAACCGGCGATCTGCTGCCGGACGACGGCCTGATCCTTGCCAACCCGCGCAGCCCCAATCCGGCGCTGCTGCGCGCGGTCTATGACAGCCGGGAGCTGCGCGAGCAGCCTGAGCTGCCGGGCATCTACCGATATGCCTGCTGGCTGCCGACCAGCCGCATCCTTCCTTCGCCCGGCCGTCCGATCACCTACCGGAGCCAGGGCCTGGCGGAACGGCTCGGTTTGCAGAATCTTTACATCACCTTCTCCGGTTACTGGCCGGAAATCGGGGCCAACATGCTGACCGGCACGTTCAAGGAATGTGAGGCCTATTCGGTTTGCGCCCGTTTCCCGGTCGATTCCGGCAAGGTCCTGGTTGTGTCCTCTGCCGGCAATACCGCCCGGGCTTTCATCAAGGTTGCCTCCGAAAGCGGTGTTCCGCTGGTGGTGGTCGTGCCGGAACGCGATCTGGGCAACCTTTGGACAACCGCGCCCGTCCGTCCCTGGGTTCAGGCCGCCCCCGCCGGCGACGACTGCGATTACTTCGATGCCATCAGCCTGGCCGACTTGATCTGCCAGGTTGATGGCTTCCAGAGCGAGGGCGGTGCCAAAAATGTCGCCAGACGCGACGGAATGGGCACCACGGTCCTTTCCGCCGCCAGCCTGATTGGCGCCATCCCGGACTTCTATTTCCAGGCTGTCGGCAGCGGCACTGGCGCCATCGCCGCCTATGAGGCCAATCTGCGCCTGATCGGCGACGGCCGCTTCGGTCAGAACCTGATGAGCCTGCAGGTCGCTCAGAATATACCGTTCCTGCCGATATATGACGCCTGGCGGCAGGGTTCCCGCCAGATTGCTCCGATGGATCCCGGCGAAGCCCGGATCCTGGCCCGCCGCATCGATGCTTCCGTCCTGGCCAACCGCAAGCCGCCGTATGGGCTGGCCGGCGGACTGTTCGACGCCTTGCAGGCCACCGGCGGTGACGTCACCGCGGTGACCAATCAGGAAGCCCGCAACGCCCAGCTGCTGTTCAAGGATCTGGAAGGCTGCGACATCGGGTCGGAAGCCGGCGTGGCCCTGGGGGCCCTGATCCGCAAAAACGCCGCGGGCTTGATCCCCGCCGACGCCCGCGTGATGCTGAACATCACCGGCGGCGGTCTGGCCCGGATCCGCAGCGATTTCGCGCCGCAACCGGTGCGCCCGGACCTGGTCGTCGCCAGCCGGGATTTCCAGCCCGACAAGATCCGGCTGCTCTTTGCCGCGTTGCATGATCGACTTGTTCATTTACCCAAATAATAACACCCGCTGGCTTGACAAATTAGTGACGACAGCATAAAATGGAAAAGTAGTTCGGCAATATAAAATTTCAATTAAGAATTTCGACAATATCGAATGACAAGGCTCCCTGATTGAAACCTAACTCGAATCTTCGGATTCCAGAACAGAGGAGGATTACCCTTGACATCACTTGCCAGAACCACCACCAAAATTCCCGAATTAGCGCTGAAAAAGAAGAAGAGCCTATGGCGGCGGATCTTCCTGAACTGGGAGATCTACCTGATGGCGTTGCCGGGCGTCGCGCTGCTGGCCCTCTTCCGCTATCTGCCGATGTACG
>JAEXPB010000534.1 GCA_023438965.1 Bacillota bacterium
ATACCAGCCGGGATAAAATCGTTACCACGGCGACTCTGCCGGTTCCGGCGGCCATGGCTGCCAACGGGATCACCTGCCGCCTGACTAAATTGGATCTGGCGGATGGCCGCGCGGAGCCTTGCGCTTGTCAGCAGGCGGAAGGCCGCTTGACTGCGCTGCTGGCTCTGCCGCCGCAGGAAGCGATGGTCTGGCTCATACAGCCGGATCAGACAGGAGACAAGGCCGATGCGTGATTTACCGATTGAAAAATACCGCGGACTGCTGCCGATGATCGCCACACCCGGCGCGCCAACGCGGGCGCAGATCCGGGAAGTCCTGCTCCGCTATCGGTCGGCCGGCATCCGGCAATTTCTCTTTTTTGGCCGGGCGGGCTGCGAATATGCCTACTTATCGGACCAATGGATGCAAATGTGCGCCGATTTCATCGAGCAGGCCGGCGAGTTCGGCATGGGCGTCTGGCTTTATGACGACTACAACTGCCCGACCACTATTGTCAATGGCCAATTGCCGGCGCTCGGGCCGGATTACCAGGCCAAGTTCATCCACGCCTGGCTGGATCAGGATGAATTCCGGCAGGAATGGTTCACCAATCCGAACGCCGGCGACATGCTGAGCGACCAGGCCATCGATTATTTCCTGGCCAGCACCTACGACGCCTATGCGGCGCGTTTTCAGGCCTATTTTGGCCACACGGTCCGGGGTATTTTCTCCGACGAGCCAACCCAGGCGGTGATCGGCAAGGACGCCGTCTGGAGCGGGCACTTGCGTCTGCCGGCCTTTGTCGGGATAGAAAATGAATACACCAGCCAGACCGGGCGTCCCTTAAGCGCGGATCTGGAAGCTGCCCTCCGCGGTCGCGGACCGGATGACCTTTGGCCCGTCTACTGGCGGCTGATCGGGCAAAAGTCCCGCCATTACCTGGACCGGCTCCGGGAATGGTGTGACCGGCACCAGCTGCATTTGACCGGTCATTTGTACGATGAGCATGATTCTGATGCGGCCGTCTATAAAAACGGTGATCCGCTGCTGGTCCTGGATGGCTTCTCCTTCCCCGGCATGGATGAGATATTCACCGAAACCAGTCTGCAAACAGCCGAGTGGGTCACCCTCGGCCTGGTGCAGCAGGCCATCCGGAACCATCCGGCCGGCGGCATGGCGGAGCTGCTCTCGCTGGGCCCCTGCGACATGCCGCCGGCGAAGATGCGGCAGATGATCTGGCTGACGGCCTTATTCAATGTCGACAACTACCTGATCGCCGTCGCGCAGCTCAATGCCAAAGGCAACAGCACGCGCGGCAGCTTTTATGGACCGTGCAACCTGCTGCAGCCGAATTTCGCCCTGCATGCGCTGCTGGCCCAGGATGCCGAAAAGGCCGCACTAATAGCCCGGAAGGCCAGTCGTGCAAACGTGCTGGTCCGTTTCCCGCAATCCTGGTCCGCCCGGCGGGCCGCCTACCAAACCGCCAAGCCGGTATACGGCGATATCAACGAGCTGCGCCTTTTGCTGGCGACGCTGACTGACCGGCAATTCGCCTGGCAGCTGATCGGCGAAGATGAAGCGGTCCCGGATCCCGACCAGACGGTGATCGGGATCGACCAAAGGGGTTATCTCTGCAATGACCGCCATTTCACCCTCGAGGAATTATTGCGCCAGCTGGAGCAGTCGGTCGGCCGTGAAGTCACGGTCACCAGCCGATCCGGCGAATTGAGCCATAACCTTTGCGTCAGGACCTTTACCGATCATTCCTGCGCCGTACTCGACTTGAACCAGGATGAGACCGAGAGGCATTATTACCTGTGCCAGGGGCAGCGGGTCAGGTCCTTTAATCTGAACGGGCGGGGGATCGCCCTTTTCGAACCGGTCATGGAGATTGAACCGTCCTGGCGGATCGCCTATGACCAGCCCAACCTGCTTCGGTTCGACCTATCCGCGCAAAAGCGCGAAGTCATCATCCGCTGCCTGGATGAGATTCCCGCGGTTAAATTGCTTGTTCGCCAGCATGACGGCACACCGTCCCTTCGACTGGACGATCAGGCGGTGATCGCTGATCAAGTATGCACGGCCTTGCCCCCGGGCTTTGCCGAACTCTACCGGGAGACGTCCCGTTTCGCTCTGACTGCCGGCGAGCATCGGCTCCAGCTCATGAATGATTGCCCGGAATACCCCTACTTGCCCGGCGTATTCCTGTCCGGCAGCATTTCGGTTTTCCCGGATCTGACGATCCGGAATGGCATGCCGGACTTCCAGTATGGCCGGATGCCCGCCTTCGGTTTGCCGAATTATGTGGGCAAAATTATACTAACCGGTCGGATTCAACTACCTGATCATCCCGCCATTAACCTGCATGTGGATACCGGTTCGTATTACACCGAATTGTCGGTCAATGGACAGGCCTTGGGCGGCAAGGCCTGGGCGCCCTATGCCTGGGTCATTCCGGCCGAATATGCCGGTCAAGCCGTCGATTTGCAAGTGACAATGGCCACTTCATTCGGACCGCTGTTCGGCGATCTCGATCATCTGGATGGGGTAACGATGAAATTCGTCAGCCGGCAAATACCCAACCGGGCCAATGGCATCGGCTTGCTGACGCCGCCCTGGCTGACCATGGAAAGGTAAGGTAACAGCATGATCCTGCAAACAAAGCTTCTGAGCCTTGAACTGGATGAAAAAACCGGCAGCATCCGCCGCCTGGCATCGGCGGCGAAAACGCTCACCAGCGCGGAATCCGGCCAGCGACCCCTGTTTAGCCTGCGGCTGATCGATCCCGCCAAACGATTCTACGCAGTTAACGCTTTTGACGCGCAGACCGTGATGTTCTTGCCGCCGGAAGAGCCGACGGGCAGCCGGCAGACCATCCGGTTTGCTGATTTCCGTTCGGTCCCCGGACTGCAGGTCGTGGCTGGGATTCATGTATGCCCCGACCTCGATCAGATCGAATGGACACTCCGGCTGGACAATCAATCGGCGGACGCGATCGAGTATGTGGATTATCCGCAGTTTACGGTACCCAACGATTTGGGTTGTACCGCGGACCAGGCGAAAATATTCTGGCCCTACACGGAAGGGTGCCTGGTCGAAGACATCACGCGTCCCCGGTTCCAGGAAAATCCGTTGCTTTACCCCAGCAACGCCAGCGAAGCGATGTATCCCGGCGCCATCACCATGCAGTTTATGGCCTACTATGACCAGAAAGCCGGACTGTACTTCGCAGCCCAGGACACGACGGCGATGCCCAAGTCGATCGAGTGCTTCCCCTGTCAGGACGGCATCCGCCTGGCGATCAAATCCTTTATCTGTGTCGCCCCGCAAACCGCCGGCCAATTGAATTTTCCGCTGGTGATGCGGCTGTATGCCGGCGGCTGGCTGGAAGCTGCCGAATTGTACCGGGAATTTGTTGAGAACGCGGCTTTCCCGCTGCCGTCGAAATTGCATAGGCGGGAAAATCTGCCCGCCTGGCAGAAGCAATCCCCGGTCGTGGTCATTTTCCCGCCGCGCAGCATCCGTGGCTCTGGCTACATGGGTCCGAACGAATTCTTCCCCTGGCCGAACGCCCTCAAGTATCTGGATGATTTGGCCGAGGCGATCGATACCCAGCTGATGGCTTTTCTGACCTATTGGGAAGGCAGCGCGCCCTGGTGCCCGCCGTTCATCTGGCCGCCCTATGGCGGCGAAGCGCCTTTCCAGGCCTTTGTCGACCAGATGCATGCCCGGGGCCACCTGGTCGGCGTCTACGGCAGCGGGCTGCAATGGACGGATCAGAGCCTGCTCTGTCCGGAATATGACCAGACCCAGTATCGGATCGACCATGACTTGACCCGCTGCATGTGCGCCTCACCGGCCGGGGAATTGTCATCCCGGTTGTGCCAGACCATTCGCCGCGGCTTCGAAATGTGCCCAGCCTGTGCACCGACGAAAGAAATCGCCCTGGAACAGTTCGAAAGCATGCTGGCGGCCAGGATCGATTTCATCCAGTATTTTGACCAGAATATCGGCGGTCGCGGCTATTTCTGCTACGCCGACGACCACGGTCACCCGCCGATGTACGGCCCCTGGTCGGTCGAGGCGATGCGCGGGATTTACCGGCTCATGGTCGACAAAATCGCCCAGTATGGCCACCGCAGCGCAATCGGCGCCGAATCCTCCGCCAGCGATTGCTTTATCGAACAGCTGACCTTCAATGACTTGCGCTACAACTGGGTGTTCGCTTCCGGCAAACCCGTACCGGCCTTCGCTTATGTTTTCCACGAATATAATGTCAATTTCATGGGCAATCAATGTGCTTTCACGCAGACCATACCGGTTGAGCAGAATCCGGATTCTCTGTTGTTCCGGCTGGCCTATTCGCTGATTGCCGGCGATCTGCTGACCCTGGTAATCAAGTCCGGCGGTGAAATCCACTGGGAGTGGGGCATGTCCTGGCTGCAGCCCGGTCCGCGGCAGAAGAAAATCATTCAGGCGGTCCGGCAATACAATGCGCTGCGCAACGGGCGCGGCCATCCCTACCTGCAGTACGGCCGCATGATCAAGGCCAGTCCGGTCAGCGGCGGCCAACCGATGGTGCTGACGCGCGCCGATGGCTCGCAGATGGAATTCCCCGGCGTCCTGACCTCCAAGTGGATCGCTCCGGATGGCAGCGAAGCCCAGATAATCGCCAATTACCAGGCTGAACCGGTGGTTGTCCGGCTGTCTGCCCCTTGTCTGGAAGTTTTCGGCGCGCCCGGTGAAACAATCAACTGGCAGATTCAGGACCAGACGACTACCATCGAGGTCCCGCCCCTTTCTTGCGTCGGCGCCCTGACCAAGGCGCCGGAAGGATAATTGGTGGTGGACCGTCATGCAGCCGGAACCGTTCACCAGCACTGACCCGCTTCAGTCCGGACGCGAGCGGTCGATCATCCGCCGCCTGGCCGAAGAATTGGCCGAAATTGCCCATCTGCCGGTTCAACAGCAGAAAATCAGGATGTGGCGGAATTTGAACGGCTTAAAAATGGACCGGCCGATGGTGCTGGTCTATGCCTTCCCCTGGGATGAGATCAATTCGCCGGAATTGACCCTGCAGACGCAGGATCCGTTTCATCGCCAGATCGAGCAGCATTTGCGGCGGCTCCTGTTCAAGTGGCGGTATCTGCGCGCCGATATGGTCATCGAACCGATCTACCGCAGCCCCATCTATCTCAATGATACCGGCATCCGGCTGAATGCCCGGATCACCGCCGGATCGACAGTCAGCTACTGTCCGAATAGCCATGTGACCGATAATGGACGGCCGCAGCAGGCCAGGTCCTTTGCACCGCTCGTGAAAAATGCCGACGATATCGAGCGGCTGGCGCCGCCCCTGATCAGCATCAACCGCCGGCTCACCGAAGCGCATTA
>JAEXPB010000548.1 GCA_023438965.1 Bacillota bacterium
GGAGTCGAGGGCGGTCGCCAGGCCGGCCGCCCGGAGACCGGCCAGCAGCGCTGCCGTGAACTCGGCCTGCAGCAGCGGCTCGCCACCGGACAGCGTCACGCCGCCGCGCTCGCCATAATATGGCTGATAGCGCAGGGCGCGCCGGACCAGCTCGGATACGGCATAGACAGTGCCGCCTTCCGGCGGCCAGCTGTCGGGATTGTGGCAATAACGGCAGCCCAGCGGGCAACCCTGCAGGAAGATGATCAGCCGCAGTCCGGGTCCGTCGGCCGCCCCCAGTGTTTCCAGGGAATGAACGCGGCCGGTCAGGCCCGCGCCGCCGGCAATGGTCGGGGAAGGGTCCGCAGCGCAGTGTGGACCGCCAGGCGGAGGACAGCCGCAGGAATTACAATTGTTCATGGAAGGTGCGGCGGATGACCTCCAGCTGCTGTTCGCGGCTGAGCTGGTCGAAGTGGACCGCATAGCCGGACACGCGGATGGTCAGGTTAGGGTACTTGCCCGGATGGGCCATCGCATCTTCCAATTGCGACCGGTCGAGGACATTGACATTCAGATGATGCGCATCCTGGCCGAAATAGCCGCGCAGGATGGACAGCAGGTTGCCAATCTGATCTTCCGGTTGCCGGCCCAGGCTGTCCGGCGTCAGGGTCATCGTGCAGGAAATGCCGTCGCGGCAGGCGTCGTAGGGGATCTTGGCCACGGAATTCAAGGCGGCCAGCGCACCGGACCGTTCCCGGCCGTGCATCGGGTTGGCACCGGGTGCGAAGGGCTCGCCTTTAATCCGACCGTCGGGTGTGGTGCCGGTTTTCTTGCCATACACCACATTGGAGGTGATGGTCAGGATCGACAGCGTATGCTGGGCACCGCGATAACAGGGGGTCTGGCAGAGCTCGCGGTAGAAGTCGGCGCAGAGCTGGCTGGCCATGCTGTCGACGCGGTCGTCGTCATTGCCATAACGCGGGAAATCGCCTTCAACCTGGAAATCGCAGATCAAGCCGCGTTCATCGCGGATCGGACTGACCCGGGCGTAACGGATCGCGCTCAACGAGTCAGCGGCGACAGACAGGCCGGCCATGCCGAACGACATGACCCGGTTAACCTGGGTGTCATGCAGGGCCATCTGGATTTTTTCATAGGCGTATTTGTCATGCATGGCATGAATGACATTCATCGTATTGACGTAGAGCCGGCACAGCCAGGCCTGATAAAACCGGAAACGCCGCAGGACATCCTCATAGTCGAGCGGCCCGTCACCGACCGGTTCGCCGGCCGGTCCGACCTGCTTGCCGCTGACCTCGTCGCGGCCACCGTTCAGGGCCATCAGCAGCACCTTGACGATATTGCAGCGGGCGCCGAAGAACTGCATGTCCTTGCCCACGCGACCTGCCGAGACACAGCAGGCAATCGCATAATCGTCGCCGTAGCGCGGTCGCATCAAGTCGTCGTTTTCGTACTGCAGCGAGTCGGTCTCGATCGACAACCGGGCGCAGTAAGCCTGAAAGGCTTGCGGCAGGCGGGCCGACCAGAGCACCGTCAGGTTGGGTTCGGGCGCCGGACCAAGGTTGTGCAGCGTATGCAGCAAGCGATAGGAGGTGCGGGTGACCAGGGTCCGACCGTCTTCGCCCATGCCGCCGATCGCTTCGGTGATCCAGAGCGGATCGCCGGCGAACAGCTCGTTGTATTCGGCGGTCCGGAGCTGGCGGGCCATGCGCAGTTTGAGGACGAAGTCGTCGATGATCTCCTGGGCGCCGCTTTCATCGAGCAGGCCGGCCGCCAGGTCGCGTTCAAAGTAGATATCCAGGAACGTGCCGACCCGGCCGAGCGACATCGCGGCGCCGTTCTGTTCCTTGATCGCGGCCAGGTAAGCGAAATACAGCCATTGCACGGCCTCGCGCGCGTTCCGGGCCGGACCGGCGATGTCGTGCCCATAGAGATTGGCCATCTCGTTGAGCTTTTTCAGGAAGTCGATCTGGCGGTAGACTTCTTCACAGAGCCGGATATTTTCTTCGGACATGTTCTGCCGGCCCAGCTCGGTCAGATCGGCTTCCTTGGCAGCCACCAGCGTGTCGATGCCGTACAAAGCCACCCGGCGGTAGTCCCCGACCAGGCGGCCGCGTCCGTAGGCGTCGGGCAGGCCGGTGATGATGCCGCTGTGGCGGGCGGCCTTCATTTCCGGCGTATAGACGCGGAAAACGCCGTCATTGTGGGTGGTTCGGTAGCGGAAATGCTCCCGGACGGAGTCCGACAGCTGGAAGCCGTAATCCTGGCAGGCCTTCTCGGCCATCCGGATGCCGCCGAAAGGATTGACGCTGCGCTTCAGGGGCCGCCCGGTCTGCAGGCCGACGATGATTTCGTGCTCACGGTCGAGATAGCCGGCCGGGTAATTCAACAGGGAAGACACCGTTGTCGTATCGACATCGAGGACGCCGCCCATGGCGATCTCGACTTTCTTGAGCTGTTCGAACCTGGCATTCAGGCTGCTGGTCCGGGCGGTCGGCGGTGCCAGGAACGTCTCATCCCCGGTATACGGCCGGTAATTATTCTGGATGAAGTCGCGGACATCAATAGCCTGCTGCCATGCGCCGGTTTGGAAGCCCTGCCACGCCGATGAATATATCATGGAATCCTCCTCGTAACTGTCCGGGAAACAAAAACGCCCGGGCATATTGCTTGCTGCCCAGGCGGTCGACAATCCATCCGTCTTCGGTTCCTTGTGGTAAACCACTGATCCGCCAGTCCCGAAGTCCTAAGTCCAGTATATCGGAAAGCGAAGGCTTGTCAAGGCGGCTCTGACGTCCGATTTGCCTTGACAGCAGGCTCCTTTTTTCCTTATACTGCTTATGGATATATTCATACCCGGTAAATATGAAATGCTCTGTCATGACGATTTTCGGCTGCTTCGGCTGGCACCTTGCAAACACCAAAGATGGGAAGTATGCCGGAAAAAGCTGCGTGCTGCAGACCGGTGACAAATACGGTATCTGGTGCGGACAAGGTACAAAACCACCCTGCAAGGGTAATGGAGGTCGTACCATGAGGCGTACTCGGTCGTTCATTTTGTTTCTGGTTCTTTTGCTGATCATCTCGATTCCGACCATAGTC
>JAEXPB010000124.1 GCA_023438965.1 Bacillota bacterium
GTCTACAATTGGCACTGGATTCCCTTCAATAACGATTTCCCGCATTATTTTCCGACCGAGCCCGGGTTCCGGGAAGGCGTACAGGAGCTGCAGGACAGCCAGATTCGTGTCATGCCTTACATCAACGGCCGCTTGTGGGACACCCTGGACCGGCGGGACCAGGATTATCGCTTCTCGACCGAGGCGCTGCCCAATGCCGCCAAGCACTTCGACCAGGCGGTCATGACCGAGAGCTATGCTTCGCACGAGCCGGACGGCCATCTCTGCCGGCTGGCGGTCATGTGCCCGTCGACGGCTTTCTGGTGCCGCGAGCTGGAGAGCATCACGACACGACTGTTTGATGAAGTCGGCGTCGACGCCGTTTACATCGACCAGGTTGCGGCTGCCACCCAGAATCTCTGCTGCGATCGGTCCCATCCGCACCTGCCCGGCGGCGGAGCGTGGTGGAATCACAGTTATGCCGCGCTGATGGATCGACTCAATCAACAAAAGCCGGCTGACCGGGCTTTCGTGACCGAATGCAACGCCGAACCGCATAGCGGTTCCTTTGACGGCTTCCTGACCTGGCACTGGATCGACGCCGGCCAAGTGCCGGCCTTCCCGGCCATCTATGCCGGCAAGATCGCCATGGTCGGCCGCAACACGAATGGCTATAAGAAGAAGGATATTGCCTACTTTAAATTCCATGTCGCCGAGCAAGTCCTGTATGGCCAGCAAATCGGCTGGATCAACGCCGATGTGGTCAATGACCCGGGCAAATTCCCCTTCCTGAAGAAGATGGTGCTGCTGCGCTGGCAGCTGCGCGAGCTGTTCGCCACCGGACAGCTGCTGCGGCCACCGGTTGTGCAATCCGATCTGGCCGATATCCCGTCCTTCGCCGGCATGGGCCGGCCGCTGGCCTGGCAGGTCTTTGCCCTGCCGCAAGTCCGGGCTGGTCTCTGGCAACAGCCGGACGGGCAATACTTCCTGCTGGTGATCAATACGGCAGCTCGGGCTGCACACTGCACGGTGTCGGCTGTTCTTGACGGCCTGGTTGCGGAACCGGGTCCGACGCTCAACCGGATCTGTGACGACTGCACCGAACCGCCGGCCATCGCCTGGCAGCGGAATATGCTTCGGATCGACTGCAGTCTGCCGGCCGAGGGCACGCTGGTCCTGAATTGGCGGGGGTAAATATGACAAAAGCAAGAGTTGAATCTTATCACGGTTCCCCGGCGATCCTGATCGATGGCGAACCTTTTCCGCCCATGCTGGCGACGATCCGTACCAACAAGCGCGACTCGCTGCAGCTGAACCCGGATTATTTTCGTCGTCTCGGCGATGCAGGCGTCAAGATCTATTTTGTCATCTGCGACACCGAATGGCTGAAACCGGGTGCGGTGGCGCAGTTCCGCACCGAAGCCGAAACGTTGCTCCAAGCGGTGCCGGATGCCTGGATCATGCCCAGGATCGGCCTTCATCCGCCTTTGACCTGGATCCATGAACATCCGGACGAACTGGTCCAGTTTGACGACGGCCTGTCGGAGCCGGTTCATCTGTACACAGAATCATATGAAGCGGACCTGCCGGCGATGTATTCGTTGTGCTCAGCCCAATGGCGCCAGGACGCCGGACGGGCGTTGGCCGAGACCTATGCGGCCATCGAGCGGATGCCCTTTGCTGACCGGATCATCGGCTATTTCCTGGCCGCGGGCAACACCTCGGAATGGTACTATTCCGGTACCGTTCGCGACCAGGCGGTCAGTGATGTCAGCCCCGCTTTCCGCCGGCAGTTCAGCGCTTTTCTCACAGAAAAATATGGGACTGATGCCGCCTTGCAGAAGGCCTGGCGCCGGATGGATGTGTCTCTGGCCCAGCCGGCGATTCCCGGCAAGGACGATCGCTTTTTCATTCAGGGCATCGACGCGGCGCTGCGCAATCCGCCCCGTCTGTATTCGACATCACCCAAGCCGGAACCCCCGCGTCATCCGGCTTGCGTGGGCGAGTTCCTGAACCTGGCCAGCCATCAGGCGGTCGCGGATTACTACCGGGCCTGGCATCTAGGTACAGCCGAAAGCATCATCTATTTCGCGGATATTATCAAGGCCAAATCGCAGGACAAATTGGTGGGCGCCTTTTACGGTTCCTACGGCTGCACGGATTTTTTTGACAATGGATCAGCCGGAGGCGTTCTGCGCATCCTGGATGCGGGAACAGTCGACTTTCTGGCTGCGCCCGGCGTGTATGAGAACCGGCAGCCGGGCGGATTCACCGGCCAGCGTGAGATGGTGGATTCCTTCCGGCTGCGCAATTGCATGTTCATTGTCGAAGAAGACACCCGCACGCATGAAGAAAACGCTTTCTACCAGAATTTTGTAGAAATGTACACGGTCGGCCAGACCCTCAATGTCATGAAGCGGGATTTCGGCCGCAACATCTGTGAAGACCTGCAGGCCTGGTGGTTCGACCAGCATATCGGCGGCGCCCGGTACAAGTCACCGGAAGTGCTGCAGTTAATTGCCCGGCAGCAGCAGATTGCCCGTGAATTTTATGCCGGTGACCGCCGGAAGCAGAATGAAATCGCTTTCATCTACGATGAAGAAAGCATCCATCTGGTCTCGCAATCGGCAACCCAGGAAACGGTGGAATTGATGCGCAATTATGAAATCTCCCGTATCGGCGCCTCAGCGGACCAATATTACCATAATGACCTGGCCAATCCTGGTTTGCCGGCTTACAAGCTCTATGTTTTCTTCAATGTTTACAGCCTGACTGATCAGGAACGGCGGGATATCTGGAACAAGCTCCGGGCAGACCACGCCGTGGCGCTCTGGCTCTATGCGCCCGGCGTCGTTAATCCGGACCGCGATCCGGCCTTCGCGCCGGATTATATCAGCGAGTTGGTGGGCATGTCGGTCACCATGACCGATACCGACCTGTCGCCCAAATTCATGATTAACGGTGAGCCGCACCCGGCCATGACCGATACCGACCCGGGCGAAATCTACGGCTTCAACTACCGGCTGATGCTCAGCAATACCCAGCCGCGATTCGGCAATTCGTATAGTTACCTTTACCCGGCGTTCTACACGCAGGATCCTACGGCCACCGTCGCCGCCCGATTTCTGGAAAACAACCAACCGGCGGTCTCGATCAAGGAGCTGGACGGCTGGACGTCGATTTTCTGCGGCGCCCGGCAGGTCCGCAGCGATTTTCTGCGCAGCGTTGCCCGCTATGCCGGTTGCCACATCTTCTGCGACAGCGACGAGGTGATCTATGCCAGCCGCCGTTATCTGACGATCCATGCTGCCGCAAGCGGTACGAAAACGCTGCATTTCCCGGTTCCCTGCCATCCGTATGAGGTTTATGAGCAGGCCTATTATGGCCAGGCGGTGACTTCAATCGCTTTACCGATGCTCAAAGGCGAAACCCGGATGTTTGAGCTGAGATAGACCTGGATCGTTGTCGCGGCAAAGCCGGCGCCAGGCAGTTGACTGTCTAACGCCGGCTTTGCGTTTGCATTAGGCCATTACGTTACGACTTTGCGTTGCCGTTTCCGATGCCGCTGAAGCATTTCTCCACATGACCGCTGTCCGCTTGGGAAACTGTCAATAGACCGACGACGACCAGGACCAGCAGGGAAAACGGAAAAGTGACGACCACCGAATCGACCTGGGCCAGGCCAGCCAGGGCAGTGCCGGCCAGCAGGTGGGCCTTGCCGAATAGCGCTTGGCAGAGGCCGATCGTCGAGGCATTCTTGGCATGGATGAAGAAAATCCAGATGAAACTGGCGACGAAACCGGCGACGATGCTCGATGCAGCAGCGATTCGCGAAAGCTTCTTCCAGTAAAGGGCGCCGATATAGGCCGGCAGGAAGGCAGTCGCGCACAAACCGAAGAAAATCGTTGTCGCTTGGGCGATCAGGCCGATGTCGGTCTTCAACTGGTTGCCCAGCCAGGCCAGGAAAGCGCTGAACAGGATCGACACCAGAATGCCGATCTTGGTGATGACCACCGAACTGCCTTGGATGCCGAAACTCTTTTCAAAGACGTCACGCCCGATCGATGTGCCGACCACGTGGTACTGCGAGCTCAGGGTCGACATGGCGGCCGACAACAGGGTCAACAGGAAAAGCGTGCCGAACCAGCCGGGAAGGTTATCCTTGATGAAAACCGGGATGATGTCGTCAATGACGCCTTTGGCAGCAACCAGGGCAATATTGCCGGTTTTCTGGAAAAAGATGACATTGGACAGGGCGCCGACGACAAAGGCCACGCCGGTCATGAACAGGATGAAGACGCCGCCGGAGACGACCGCCCGGTTCAGTTCGCGGTTGCTCTTGACGGTCATGAACCGGATGACCAGTTGCGGCTGGGCCAGTACGCCGATGCCGACGCCCATGACGATCGAGGTTACCACCGACCACCAGTAGGGTGAATTAAAAACCGGCATCGCGGTCCAGCCCTGGAATCCGTTGGCGGCTAATTTGCTGGTCTGGGCCTGGACGGCCGGGTTCCGGATCAGATCGGTCAGGGCTTGGTGCGCGTTCGTGATGCCGCCAAGTTTGGCGTAGACGAAGATGACCAGGAAAAGCATGCCGGCGAACATGATCACGCCCTGCAGCGCATCGGAATACATGACGCCTTTCAGGCCGCCCATGGCCACATAGAGCGCCATGATCACCACCAGGAAAAAGAGCGCGACGTTGAAATCGATGCCGAACTGGGTGGCGATGAAGCCAACACCGCCCTTGAGCACAGCCGCGGCGTAGATCGGCATGAACAGGAAAATGATCAGGGCGGAAAAGCCCTGGATGAATTTCGATTGAAATCGGACGCCCAGCAGCTCCGGGAACGTGTGGGCGTCCAGGTTGTGTCCCATCTTCCGGGTTCGCTTGCCGAACACGACAAAGGCGATGAAAACGCCGACCATGATGTTCAGGAAGGTCAGCCAGAGCAGGGACATGCCGAACAACCCGGCATTGCCGCCGAATCCGACGATGGCCGAGGTGCTGATGAAGGTGGCTCCATACG
>JAEXPB010000114.1 GCA_023438965.1 Bacillota bacterium
GTTCGGAAATGCACCGCCGTTTGGCAGCGTGCCGCCCTGCTGGCCGCCGGGCAGCGCGCTCCGATCACCGAAATTGCCGAAGCCGCCTTTGCCCGCGGTATTGCCGCCGATTGCCCGGCCGCCGCCCTGCGAACCCAGCGCCGTCAGGTCGAGTGCTGAAGCGTCGATAAGGGAACCGCTGGCTGCGGATTGCCCCTGGGTAGTGGACGGAATGCTGCCATCGAGCTGGCCCTGGATGCTCTCGCCACGCAAGGTGGCCAGCAATTTGAACTGACTAAGGGCAGTCTGGTATTGGTCATAGGTATAGAATGCTGTGGCATCGTTCTGGACCAGACCGCCGATCAGGGCGTCGGCCTGGTCGACCGTGGCGGCAAACTTGCCGCCCAGCAGCCAGGTGTCGACAATTTCCTGCAAGTAGGCATGGTATTTGGTCTTGTAGGCGTCGACGGCCAGCAGCTGGGCGATCAGCGGCCGGTCGGCCAGTTCGACGCCGGATACCGGTGTATCGATCGGGAAGTTGACAACCGCGGCGGCACTGCCGCTTTGGAAGCCGCCGAAGGCCAGGTTGTAGTCCCAGGGCAGGATGCTGATCTGACCGTCCTTTTCATAAACATAGTAATTCTGCTTCATGCTGGAAATATAGCTGTCAAGGTTGACCGTCACGGTATGGACAGCCAGGTAGCGGAGAATCTCGTCGACATTGAAATATTTCTCCAGATCGCTGCCGGACGCCAGGTTTTTCAAGGCGGTAATCACAGCTTGCTTGTCTTCGCTGGTCGGGTTAAACGACGCGTTGCCCAGAATAGCCGAATAATTGGCCGCATCGTCGGTCGTGTAGACCAGGTCGCCGCCATTCTGGCCATTATTCCGGCCGCCGATCTGGCCGAAATCGAATTTGCCGCCATCCGCGCCGCCAGGAAAGTTGCCCTGGATGTTGGGCAGGCCATTCTGACTGTCTGCTGTACCGCCCTGGTTGCCTGCTGTGTTGCCCTGGCTGCCGGTATTTCTGCTGCTGGCGGTATTGCCCGTCCGGCTAGGTTGAACCGGCTGCTGGCCGGATTGCTGGTTGGGCAGTTGTCCCGGCAGCTGGCCGGACTGCTGCCCGAATTGCTGGAAATCCTGCGGGTTGGGCAGCTGGCTGGTATTGGCTGTGCTGTCGGCGCCGGAATTATTCATGTCCATGCTTTTGACATTATACAGCTGGCCATAATCCGAGCCGTAATTGCGCTCGGCGAAGCTTTCTTCGAGCGCCTCCACCGCCAGGTAGCAGCCCCAGCCCTCGCCGTTGACGGTAATATCGGCAAACGCGCAAAGCGGGGCGGGCACGCCCAGGTCAGCCATCATCTTGTAGGACAGGTAGTCCTTCATGTAGGTGGCGTCGGACTGGGTATTGTTCAGGACCAGTTTGTCGAGACCAAAGCAGGTTTGTTCTTTGATATTGTGATCAAACTCAATCTTCAGGCTGACCCGTTTTTTTTCGGTACGGCTGGTTTGGGTCAGGCTGGAATTGCCCTTGGGCCGGATGCCGACCGAAGCAAATGTTGTGCCGTTGACCACAACGTCGGCGACAATATACTGTTCCTGCTGTGCGTTGTCCAGCATGGTCTGCCAGGTCGATTCATCGACCCGGATGTCCAGGGTGATGACCTGGCCGCCGCTGAACAGTCTTGTCGCATACTCCGGCTGGTTGACAGCAGCGGCCGCCGTCCGGGCGTCCCGCGGCATGAACATCAGAACCCCGGTCAGCAGGACGCTCAGGGTCAGGACGATTGTCAGGATCAAGTTGAAGCGCGGATGGTCAATCATGACGGACACCTCTTTCGGAAGTGGGCTGATCAAGCGGAATAGTCGCCGTTGTAGCTGACCAGGACCGCGTTGCGGATACCGGGCAGAGCGGCCACCTCATTGACAAACCGGGTGGTCCCCTCGCCGAGGCGAACCTCCGCGGTCAGCTCGATACCGTTCTCCGGATGGACGGTCTTCGATTTGACGGCATAACGCTTGACCTTCTGGGCGACCAGTTCCATCGCCCGCGACTCAGCATCGTCATCGGCGCAGCTGAGCACGAGGATAAAGGGTGTTTCCGAGCTCTTGCGGTTGACAAAGACAACCAGGATGATGCCGATGCACAGCGAGCCGAAAACCGCCAGCGGGATCAATCCGGCACCGAGGACAATGCCGACGGCGATGGACCAGAACAGGAAAGCGATGTCCAACGGCTCTTTGATCGCGGTCCGGAAACGGACGATCGACAAGGCGCCGACCATGCCCAGAGACAAGATGACATTGGAGGTGACGGCGAGGATGACCAGCGCGGTGATCATGGTCAGCGCCATCAGGCTGACGCCGAAGCTGGCCGAATACATGACGCCGCGGTAAGTCTTTTTGTAGACAAAGTAGATGAACAGACCGATGGCGAAGGATAGGGCCAGGGCAATCACCATGTCCAGGATGGAGAAAGAAGAAACTTTTTCGAGGAATGAGGTCTTGAAGATGTCTTGGAATGTCATGGGGTCAGCCTCCTGTTATTTGATGACTTTTTCAGCCGGTGATCCGGCAGGTCGCATATTTGGAAACCGCCGTCGCCTGGCGGTTGGGCACTTGGACCAGGTCGCCGATGATGTCCGGCAGGAATTCGTCGTATTTGATTTCCAGGACGATCTGGCCGGCGGCCGCGGCTGCGACGGTCGGCAGCCCGGTATTGAAAAAGTCGGTCGAATCCAGGCCGCTGCGGATCTGCGAATCCAACGTGACCCGGACATTCCCGGGCTGGAAGACAAAGGCCTCCCGGACATAATCCACCAGCGTGCGCGGCCGCAGCAGCTGGTCCTTCATCTTGGCATACAGGTCATGGCAAACCGGCTCGGGGCGATCGAGCAGCCAGCTGGTATCACCGTCCAGCAGGCGTCGGCATTCCGCTGCGATCAGGCTGGCGGTGAATTTCTGGCAGAGCCCCCGCTGCTTGGCTTTGCGCTCCAGTTTGATCAGACCCGGATCATTGCCATAATAGCGCAGCCGGAACTTCTCGCGCTGGCTGACGCCATCGCGTTTTTCCTGCAAGGCCTTGTCCGCAAAATTGTCAAAATAGAGGCTGCGCACCCGGTAGGTGCCATCCGCCCCGGCATGGCTGTCCCGCTGCAGGACAGCCGAAAGGCGCTGGCGCAGGGCCATCGCCTCGGCAAGGTTGATGAAATGCTTGAGTTCATGACGCGGTTTCGGTTGATTCACCTGTTTCTCTACCCCCTTGATGTCGTTGCGGCATGGATTGCCGATGTCATTCTTCCTGGCTGGCGTTATATTCCGCAGTCGCCGTCTTGGCCTGCTGGACGCCGCGGGCGCATTGCGGCCTGGTTAGCAGACAATGTTTGGGACAGGCTGTACAGTAGAGCTTGCTCAGGTATTCCTGCAGGGTCACCTTCGCAGCGGTTGTTGCGGTTGTGGCCGGCAGGGTAACTGTGGTCTGCTTGCCGGCATCCGACTGGACGATGACAGTCGACTGGGTGGTCGGCTGGCCGGCTGCGGCGGTATTGCCGGTATCGGCCGATCCCGTGATCTTTTCCGAAGCTGATACCGGCAGGATCAGGTCGATCACGCTGCCGGTAATCAGGCTATAGGCTGCAACCAGGGCAAAGATGCTGACCAGCAGGCGAGCCGCCGTCTGGGCCGGACGCCAGGCCCGGATGTCCGCCAGTCTGGCCTTGGCAGCTTCACGCGTCAGCACTGGCTTCGCAGCCGGATTCAACCGGCGGATGACGCTCTGGATCCAGCGCCAGTGCAGGGCGGTGTGCGCAATGATGATGCCCAGGGTCAGCCAGCTGGCAACCGAATGCAGGGTAAGCCACAGATTGATGTTCGGCATGGCCAGGAACGGGAGCACGTATTGGGAAATCAGCACGCCGCTGACCAGGGTCAGGCCCATGGCCAGGGTCAGCAGGAAATTCAGGATGTACTGGCCGATCACCCGCCAGTTGCCCAGGGTGGTCAACGATTTGGTCACACTGGCGATCCATTGGCGGTTGATTACCAGATGAGCGGCAAACAGGGCGATAATGCCGATGCCGATCCATTCATGGAGCAACAGGCCGGTCCAGGCCGTATTCATCAGCAAAAGGAACAATATGGACATCACCGCATCGATGATGATTTTCTTTTTGGTTTTCGGATTCATTGGAATGGACACCTCCTGGATTCATCTGTTCTCATTTTACGGAGCGCAGGTGAAGATCAGATGAACAACAGCGGGTGTTTTCCCGAATCAATATGAACAATTATGAACGATCCTTTATTCGGCCTCCGGCTGCTCTTCCGCTAACGGCAGCTGGAACCAGAAGACGCTGCCTTCGCCGGGCTTGCTCTGGACACCGTATTGGGCGTGGTGCAGGTCAAGGGCGCCCTTGACGATCGACAGGCCCAGGCCGGTGCCGACCACCGCACGGCGATGCGTCTTGTCGACTTTGTAATAGCGGTCCCAGATATAGGGCAGCTGGTCGGCGGCAATCCCTTCGCCGCTGTCGATGACTTCAATGCGGACCGAGCCGTCGTTGAGCGTCTGCCGCACCAGGACTTTCTTGTCGGCGCCGGTGTAATTGATCGCATTGTTGATCAGGTTGTAAAGAACCTGCTCGATCCGGCGTTCGTCGGCTTTGACCAGGACATCCTGGTCCGCCTCCAGGCGCAGGTCGTAGCCCTCCTGGTCGATCAGCTTGCCGCAGCGGCCGATGATCGCCCGGATCGAACCGGTCAGGTCGTATACGGTCAAATTTAGCTTCTGGCTGCCGGATTGCAGCTTGGAAAGGTCAAGGATGTCATTGACCAGGCCGTTCAGGCGCCGGGCCTCGTCGATGATCACCTGGACGTTTTCCGGGTTGTTTTCGCCGGGCAGATCACGCATGACTTCGGCATAACCGCTGATCATGGTCAGCGGGGTGCGCAAGTCGTGCGATACATTGGCGATCAGTTCGCGGCGCAGGGTTTCGACCTGGTTCAGCTCGCGAGCCGTATAGTTCAATGTGTCGGCCAGCTCAGCGATTTCCTTGTAGCCGGTCGCATCGAATTGAACCTCATAATTGCCGTGCGCCAGTTCCTTGGAGCGGTTATTGATCCGGATGATCGGCTTTGCTACGCGCCGGGAAAGAAACAGGGCCAGGATCAAGGAAAGCGCGACCAGCAGGATGGTGATGTAAACCAGCTGGGTCCGCAGGGTTTCGACGGTGCTGTTGACCGGCGTCAGCTGGGTGTTGAGCAGGACGACCACCTCGGTGCCGTCCTTCATGGTCACTTTCTGGGCGTAGATCATCGCATCCACCATGCCCTCGTCGATCGGGGGCACGCGGCCGATGAATCGGCCGGAATCGTAGCGGTCGTTCCGGAAGGCCTTGAGGTTGATGGTCTCCAGGTAATGGCCATCGGTTGCATCGGCAGCCTTCTGGTAATAGCGCATCAGCTCGTTGGGCGGGATATTCTGGATGATGCTGGCCTGCTGGGCTTGTGCGCCGGCGATCCTGGTGCCGTTGGCCGTCATCACGACAATGCTGACATCGTTGCTCTGGGCCAGGCGTTCGATCAGCGTGGACAGCTCCGCGTTGTCGATGTTGCGGGCAATGGTGTCCGCCGTGCTCTCGATGGACGCGGTCTTGATGCTGCGATAGAAATCATCCAGGAAAACAATTTGAAAAAACCACAGCAAGCTGAGCATCACTGCGGAGAAGATGACAAAAGTGAAGAAAATGTTCCATTTAATGCCGATACGCGGCCGCTTAAGTTTCAAAGCGGTAACCTACCCCTCGTAATGTGACAATGAACTTGCGATAATCGCCCAGGCTGTTGCGCAGCAGCTTGATGTGGGTGTCCAGCGTGCGATCGTCGCCGAAAAAGTCATAGCCCCAGACCTCGGATAGCAGCCGCTCCCTGGTCAGGGCGATACTGCGGTTGCGCACCAGGAAAAAGAGCAGGTCGTATTCCTTGGGCGACAATTCGATCTTCCGGCCATCGATGAACACCATGCGGCCGGTGAAATCCACCGTGAGCCCCTCAAAGGCGGCCATGTCCCGTTCGGCGACCGGCTGGACGGTTTTCCGGTTGCGTGAAATCAGGACATTGATCCGCATCATCAGTTCCCGCGGCGAAAAGGGCTTGACGACATAGTCGTCAATGCCCAGTTCGAACCCGTGGATCTTGTCATATTCTTCACCGCGTGCCGACAGCATCAGCACGGGAATTTTTTTATGCTTGAATATCTCCCGGCAGGCGGAGAATCCATCGAGCTCGGGCATCATGATATCCATGATGACGGCGTCGAAATCCTGTTCGCGGCACATCCGGACCGCAGCCATGCCTTCGGCGGCCTCAGCCACCTCATAGCCTTCGAATTCGGCATATTTCCGGATCATCAGGCGGATTTTCTGTTCATCGTCCACGATCAGGATTTTACTCAAGCCTATCACCTTCCCTTGTGATTCATTATTACGCTGCCGGCTTGCTTTCTGCAAGGGTCATTGTCAG
>JAEXPB010000117.1 GCA_023438965.1 Bacillota bacterium
AGCTTGGCCTTGGTGTAGCCCAATTTGAAATAGATCGGAATCTGGAACGCGGCCACCAGGCTGAAACCCAGAAAGCAGACGGCCGCGGTGAACAGGGCAACCGGCCAATCGAACGGCTGGACCAGGAAAGCGGCGATCAGCCGGGCGGCGATCAGCGCGAACAAGTCGAAAGCCAATTCGGCCCCGATGATCAGCAAATAGGTGCCGGCCACAACCTGGCGGCGGGTCAGCGCCAGGGTGGTGTACAAAGCATCCAGGTTATTCTTCTCACTAATGACAAATGGATAGGTGATAAACAAGATCAGATAGATGGTCGTCATCGCCAGCAGGGAATATGGCTGCTTCATGATCGCGGCATAAACGACGGCAAAGACAAGGATAATCAGCAAGGACTTGACATAGGGCTTGATGGCAAGCAACTGCAGCCGGGCAAATTTCAACGCTTGAGTCATGTCAGATCGTCTCCTTGTTTAAGCGAACGATGATCTCGTCCAACGATGCCTGCTCGGCCAGAAGGCCTGGAGCCAGGTTGCGGATATGCTCGGTCCGGATCAATCCCTCGAAACCGGATGCATATTCGCGGCAGCCGGCCAGCTGCCGGCGCAGCTCGGGCGTCATTTCCGCGGGGCCGCCCTTGACCACACAATACCGCTCCATCAAGTCGTCCTTGCGGCCGGTGAAGATAATCCGGCCATTCTGGATGAAGGTAATGAAGTCCGCGACTTTCTCCAGATCAGCCGTGATGTGGGTGGAAAAGAGGACGCCTTTCTGCTCATCCTGGATAAAATCGCTCAGGATTTCCATCAATTCACTGCGGGCGATCGGATCCAGGCCGCTGGTCGGCTCGTCCAGGATCAATAATCGGGCATCATGGGACAGTGCAACCGCCAGCATCAATTTGACTTTCATGCCCCGCGATAGCTCTTTGACCTTTTTTGCCGGATTCAGGTCAAAGTCATGCAGCAAACGGGAATAATGCGCCCGGTCCCAGGCCGGATAAAACGGCGCGACTGCCGATTCCACCGCATGAAGATTCCAATCATCAACATAAAAGGGCTGGTCCATCACGATGCCGATCCGCGGTTTGATTTCCGATTCGCCAGCCAGGTTGTCCTGGTCGAAAATGCGGATTTCGCCGCTGTTTCGCCGCAGCATGTTCAAGATCATCTTGATCGTCGTGGTCTTGCCGGCTCCGTTCGGACCGATGAACCCCATGATGAATCCCGGCTGCAGATTGAAAGAGACATCCTGCAGGGCAAAATCGGGAAATTGCTTGTTCAGGTTCTTGACAGTTAAAAGATCAGACATGATTATCCTCCTCGAGCAGCACATCCAGCATGCCAACCAGCGCATCGCGCGGAACGCCGGCTATTTTGGCGGCCTGGATTGCCTGATGCAGTCCGATTTCAATTTCACGCAATTTCTGTTCGCGAATCATTTCGCTGTTTTGCGGCTGGACAAAACAGCCTTTACCCTGGACATTGACGACCAGACCTTCCTGCTCCAGGTCGCTGTAAGCCCGCATGGTCGTGATGACACTGATCTGCAGCTGATTGGCCAGCTGACGGATCGAGGGCAGCAGATCGCCCGGCGGTACTTCGCCGGTCAGAATAGCCCGGCGAATCTGGGTCTTGATCTGCTCGTAAATGGGCTGCCCGGCATTGTTGGCAATAATAATTTTCATCAATTCACCACACATATACTGTTATATAACACTATATACAGTATAAACAGAAATGAACAGTTGTCAAGAGGTCTTCGCTGCGTCCTGATCAATTCAATTTTACTTGACGAAAGAACGGCGCCGACCTATGATCATTTTAGGGATCATGACCGGCAGATCCAACAGCAGCAGGCTTTTCCCCCCGGCGGAGGTATGGATCATGAGCGCCATCTGGACCGACAACCTGAAGAAAATAACCAACTTCACCCTGACCAACAGTACGGAGTCGCGACCGCCGGTCCGCATCGGCGATCTGCTGCTGATTACCCTGGGCATGCTCGTCTATGCCGCAAGCATCAATCTTTTTCTGGTCAAGGACCATCTGCTGAGCGGCGGTCTGACCGGCCTGGCCCTGATTGGCCAATATAGCTTCGGATTGCCGGTTGCAGCCTTATTCTTCATCCTGAATATCCCGTTGATCCTGCTCGGTTGGTTCCGGCTCAATCGCCGGTTCACCGGGCTGAGCATCCTGGGTATCGCTGCCGCTGCCCTGGGTCTGGCGGTCACCCGCACCTGGGTTTCGCTCGTGCCTTTGGAGGACCCCTTGTTATGCGGCATTCTCGGCGGTGCCGGCAAAGGGCTCGGTCTGGCGCTGGCCCTGTCGCACCAAGGTTCCAGCGGCGGAATGGACCTGCTGGCGGTGTATTTGCGCAAGCGGGACAGCGGCATGATGATCGGCCGGTACTACTTTCTCGGCAATGCCGCAATCGTCCTTATCGGCGCCTGGCGTTTCGGCCTGGCCAGCGGCGTCTATACCGCGGTGTCCTTGTATGTCGCCGCGCTCGTGATCGAAAAGTACATCACCCGTTTCTCGCCGCGGAAAGCGCTGCTGATCATCAGCCGCCGGCCGGAAGAGATCGCCCAGGTGATCAAGCACGAAATCAACCGCGGCGTCACTTATCTGTATGGTGAGGGTGTCTATACGCAGGATAATTACAAAGTCATCTTCTGCATCGTGCCGGCCCGGCAGCTGTATGCCACCAAGCAAAGCATCCTGGGGATCGACCCGCGGGCGTTCCTGTCGGTCATCAACATGGCCGAAGTCGAAGGACTGGGTTTTTACCAGCAAGCGTGAGCGATATGGCCGGTGTCTGGTTAGAATCGGTGCAAAAGCCAGATTTCTAAGATTATTTTCGAACTTTTTTTGTCTTTCGCCGCTGCGGCTCCTATGCTAAACTAAATCCGAGCCAGCAATTGGCCTATTGATTCATGGATGCGGAGGACTTCTTATGGCAGAATATATTCAGGAAAACAGCCGGACACCAGTTGCCGGCCAATATGATGTGGTGGTGGTCGGCGGCGGCGTCGCCGGCGTCGCGGCAGCCCTGGCTGCCGCCCGGTCCGGCGCGAAGACTCTGCTGCTCGAGAAGATGATCGTCCTGGGCGGTTTGGCTACCGCCGGCCATATCATCTACTACCTGCCGATCTGCGATGGCCGGGGGACCAAAGTCATCGGCGGCATCGGCGAGGAACTGCTTTGGGCGTCGATCCGTTACGGCTATGACAGCCTGGCGCCGGAATGGCGAAACCGTCCGGATCGCGCGACCTCCAAGCGGCGGTACATGACAGAATT
>JAEXPB010000163.1 GCA_023438965.1 Bacillota bacterium
GACCGGGTGTATGTCATCACCATACCCGATGCGGAAACAGTGTGGGCCACCCTGAAGGAAAAAGGATGGTTCCAGTAACCAGCATCGCAGACCCGACCATGAAACCTTTGCGATTATACCGCCTTACTGTTCGAAAGATATTTACAAAATATCATATTCCTGACACAAATGGCGGCTAGAATATCCCCAGGGAGGTGATCTCTTGCTGTCCAGAGCCGAATGTTTAAAAATACTGGAGCTTGGCGCCAAAGCCAACCAATATGAGATCGAGAACCGTTATACCCTTCTGATCAAGCGTTATCGCGGTCAGGAAGACCCGGATACCATCGCCCGGCTGGACCAGATCACGCTGGCGTACAATATCCTGACCGGCCGCTATATCGAACCCGAGCCGGTTGACCCGCGACTGGAGACGATCGTTTTCGGCAAGTCCCGCCGCCAGTGGCGCAATATCTGGCATTATGGCAAGATCCCGTTCCTGGCTGGCCTGGTTGGCTTTATCCTGGTGTTTTACCTGATCTACACGATCGCCACCAACAAGCCGGCCGATTTCCAGCTGGCGGTCACCGGCCTCTACGGCGCGACGGACAATGCCGGCGAACGGGTGGAGGCCTATATCAAGGGCGTCTTCCCGGAAATGAACAAGATCGAGTACCAGGCCATCCCGCTCGATCTGCGCGACCCGACGGCCACCGGGACCGGCGAAACATCCGCCAAACCGGCCGCCACCGTCGACATGGAAAGCAATTACGCTTATGTCATGAAGATGATGACCCTGATCGCCGGTGACAGCTATGAGGTTTATGTCTGCGACAAACCTGTTTTCGACAATTACGCGCCGCAAGGTGCCTATGCCGACCTGACCGGCTTGTACAATCGCCTGAAGGACAGCCTGCCGGCATCCGTCTTCGGCAAGATCAAGCCGCTCCGCCGCACGCTGTCTGATGGCAGCGAATCAGAGGACATTTTCTCCACCGCGGTAACGACTACGACCAAGTCCACGGAAGATGCCGCCAATGCCGACAATTCGCTGGCCATTTACGGCCTGGACGTCAGCGAGCTGAATCTGACCAAAGGCTTGGGCCTATACAGCGACGTCCAGATCCTGACCATTGGCTGCAAGACCGAGATTCAGGCTAAAGCCGAAGCTTTCCTGGAAACCTGGATCAAGGACTATGAAAAGATGCACCAGATGCAAAAGAGCAATGAAGACGGTGTCAAGGCCGCCCTGGCCACAACCCGGGCGACAACGGTGACCGCATCGGCCGCCAAATAGCCGCCGTCAACCGCCGACCGGGGGCGCATCCGGATCAAGCTCCACCAACTCATACAAAGACCGCATTTCCTGCTCAGTCAGCTCCCGGCATTCACCGGGAGCTAATTTTTTGTCAAGCAGCAGCGGTCCGACCGACAGGCGATGCAGGGCGGTTACCCGCCGGCCGGTGCTAAGCATCATCCGCTTGACCTGGTGGAATTTCCCCTCGTGAATAGTCAAAAGCGCTTGATTCGACGCCAGCACCGTCAATTCGGCCGGCCGGCAAAGCTGGCCGTCGGCCAGGCGCAGACCGGCGGCAAAGGCCGGCTTCTCGGATTCGGAAAAGGGGAGGCCTTCAGCTGTGACCAGATAGGTCTTCCAGACTTCCCAGCGCGGACTGGCCAGGCGGTGGCACAGCGTGCCGTCATTGGTCAGCAGCAGGAGCCCGGTTGCATCCCGGTCGAGACGGCCGACCGGAAACAAGCCGGCTGATTGCCAGCGAACCGGAATCAATTCCGCAATGGTCCGGTGCCGGGGATCGTCCAGGGCGGTGACCACGCCGGCCGGCTTGTTGAGCATCACATGCACCTGACGGTGCAGCTGGATAGCCAGGCCGGCCAGACTGATCGTCTGGCTGCCGTCCGTGCGGACCGCATATCCGCTGTCGCGGATGATTTGGCCGTCGACAGAGACCAAACCGCGGCGAATGGCTTCCTTCACTTCAGTGCGGGATCCGTGACCGGCATTGGCCAGATAACGGTCGAGACGCATGGCGTAACCTCCCCAAGGCAACCTTTCGGTTACCCTGTCCAATCTATTGTCTTTTTTAACAATTATATCGGTCATATTTTCGTTTGTCAGCTTGGCGGAAAAAATGATACAATAGAAAGGCACGATCTCTCGAGCACAGGAAGCGGTGATACAATGGCAGCAACTCTGATCAACCTGGAAACCGGCCACCCGAAGGTGGAAGCGGCGATGATCAAGCTGCGCCTGGAATTGACAACTCTGCGGCGGGCTGGCGTCCAGACCGTCAAGATCATTCACGGATATGGCTCGACCGGCGTCGGCGGTTCAATCCGCCAGGCCACACACCAGTTCCTCTGTGAGCAGATGAAAAATGGCAAGGTCAAAGCCTTCTGCCCGGGCGAGAGCTTTGGTCCCTTCGAGAACAGCGGCCGCCGGATGATCACGCTGGCGCCGTCATTCCGGCAAGATCCCGACTGGGGCCGGCAAAACGACGGCGTGACAGTTGTCGTCCTCTAGAAAACCAAACAAACCGACCGGCCGTCCGGCCGGTTTTTTACTTGCATTTTACGAACGGCTAATCAACGGTTAATCCCCACCTGATATCATCAAGGCATCAGATGAATGAAGGGAAGGAATCCAGATGAACCGATTCTTAAGCAAAATTCTGGCCATGGGTCTCGCCGGCACACTGCTGTTGACCGCCGGCGCCTGCGCCCCTGAAGAAGGATCAATCCTGTCGACAACCAAAGCGGCGACAACGCCGGCTGCGACGACCGCCGGCACTGCCGCGGCGGCAACTTCTGCCGGCAAAGCACTTTCCGGTTCAATCACCACATCCG
>JAEXPB010000305.1 GCA_023438965.1 Bacillota bacterium
CTGTGATCGGACTCCTGATCACCTCCATGTTCGCCTATGCCATCTCGCACAAGCAGCTGCTGCTGCGCAAGTTCTTCACCACGCTGGGCTTGATTACCATGTATTTCAGCGGCGGCCTGATTCCGACCTTCCTCCTGATCCGCGATCTGGGCCTGTACGATAATTTTCTGGTCTACCTGCTACCGAGCGCCTTCAGCATGTTCAACACGATGATCTTCGTGGCCTACTTCCGGGGCATCCCCTACGACATCGAAGAATGCGCCAGCATCGACGGCGCCAATGAACTGACGGTTTTCTTCAAGATCATCGTCCCGATCGCCATGCCGGTTTTCGCTTGCCTGGCCCTGTATGTGGCGGTCTGGCAGTGGAACCAGTATTTTGACTGCATGATCTACACCGACAGCCCGAAGCTGGAGGTCCTCTCCTACCTGTTTGCCCAGCTGCTGCTGAAGCAGCAGTACCTGGACACGGTCATCCAGACGATGGACAACCTGACGCCGGCGCAGATTGTCGCCCTGAAGGGGCCGGTCACCTCGCTGACCACCCAGATGGCCACCATGCTGGTCACCACGGCGCCGATCCTCTGCGTTTATCCTTTCCTGCAGAAGTACTTTGTCAAGGGCATCATGGTCGGTTCACTCAAGGAGTAAAGCGTTGTAAAGATATTAGTTGTTCTTTACAAACGCTAACCCGGATCCGCAGACGGACGCCAAAAATCGGCTGCGGATTATCGGCTTTTATTTAAATCACTATTGATTTAAATCATGCAAAGGATTATCCTGATAGTATCCCATTCCATTCGAATGTCACAGGAGTTGCACCAATGAAAAGAGTGGCTATCATCAAAAACCGGTACGTCGATTCGGTTACCCTGATGGGTCTGGGCGCCAGGATTCAAGCCCTGCCCGGGGTAGAGGCGGCAGAAGTCCAGATGGGGACGCCGGCCAACCTGGAGGTCCTGCGCAGCCTCGGTTTCGAGCTGCCGGCCGATGCCGGGCCCAACGACCTGATCCTGGCGGTGGCCGGCGCCGGTGCCGCGGCTGTGGATCGGGCCCTGGTCCAGATCCGCGAGCAACTGGACCATGGCCGGCGCGCCGGCGCGGCCGTCTACCGCTCGCTGGCGGAGATCGACCTGCAAGCCGATCCCTATGACCTGGTCCAGATCTCGCTGCCGGGTGAATATGCCGCGGCTGAAGCGCGCCAGGCCCTGGAAAAGGGACTGGATGTTTTCATCTTCAGCGACAATGTCCCGCTGGAAGAAGAACTCGAGCTGAAAAAGCTGGGCGTCGCCAAAGATCGGCTGGTCATGGGACCGGACTGCGGCGTCGGCCTGATCAACGGCGTCGCGCTGGCTGCCGGCAGCATCGTGCGGCCGGGTCCGATAGGCATCGTCGGCGCCTCCGGCAGCGGTGCGCAGGAGGTAGCCTGCATCATTGAGAAATGCGGTTCCGGCGTCTCGGCGATCATCGGCACCGGCGGCCGGGACCTGTACCCGCAAATCAGCGGCCTGTCAATGCTGCAGGGTATGCGGCGTCTGGCGGCCGATCCGGGCACTGCCGTGATCGTGCTGGTTTCCAAGCTGGCCGACCTCGGCGTCATGGAACGGGCCCTGACTGCGGCCGATCAGCTGGCGAAGCCGGTGGTCGCTGTTTTCCTCGGCAGCGACGCCAGCCTGTTCCAGGGCCACCGCGTCCAGGGCACCTTCAGCCTGGAGGCGGCCGCACTGACCGCCGTCAGCCTCGTCAGCGGAGCCGCACCGGAATTCGGACCCGACGCCGCGGCGATCGCGGTCATCGCGGCGCGGGAAACCGCGAAATACCGGCCCGGTCAACGTTATCTGCGCGGCCTGTTCTGCGGCGGCACCTTCACCGAGGAATGCCTGATCCACCTGCGCCAGACGGCGCCGGAAGCCCGGATCTTCAGTAACCTGAAGACCCGCTATGCCACGCGGCTGGACTCGCCGCTGCAAAGCCGGGAGCATACCATTCTCGACCTCGGGTCCGAGGACTTCACCCTCGACGCGCCGCATCCGGTCTTTGACCCGGCACTGCGCCTGAAGCGCCTGCATCAGGAACTGGCCGACCCGTCCGTGGCGGTGGTCCTGCTGGACTTCATCACCGGGCCGGGGGTGCACCTGGATCCGGTGACCGCCTTTGCCGAAACCATCCGAGCGACGATTGAACAGCGCCAGGGCGCGATTACGTTTATCGCCTCGATCTGCGGTTCCCGGGAAGACCCGCAGGATGTGCCGGCCAAGGAGCAGCTGCTGCGCGAAGCCGGGGCGATCGTGACGTCCAGCAATTACCAGAGCACCCGGCTGGCCGGCGCCTTGCTGGCCGCCCTGGAAAAACAGGGAGGTGAACGATAATGAGCAGCCTGGAAAACGAAACAGCCGGCCGGCCGCAGACCCTGCGGGTGATCAATATCGGCCTGCAGACTTTTTACGATGCGCTGCTGGCGCAGGATGCCCGGGCGACGCAGCTGGAATGGCGGCCGCCGGTGCAGCAGAGCGCCGAAATCAGCGAGCTGCTGGCGGATTATTTATAAAGGAAGTGAAGCACATGGATATCAAAGAGAAAATTGCCGCCGCCAACGAAACGGCGGTACAGAAAATCATCGGCTCGGACCCGGTCTGGGTGGATATCCTGCCGGCCGGCGAGATCGTCGAGGGCCTGACGGATCACATGATCCTGCATTCCGGTCCGCCGATCGAATACCGTGACATGTGCCCGCTGCATCAGCGCGGCATGGTCAGCGGTGCCCTTTTTGAGGGCTGGGCCAGGACCGAGGCGGAAGCGGTCGCCTTGATCGAGGCTGGCGAGATCCGGATCGACAGCGCCCTGAACCATAATACCGTCGGCGCCGGTACCGGCAACATCACCAAGTCTGTGGCCATGATTGTCATTGAAGACCGGGCCACCGGCGTCCGGGCGGCGACGTTCCCGGCCGAAGGACCTTTCCAGGGCGGATTTTGCGGTTGGGGGCTCTATTCGCCGGAGATCGCCGAAAATCTCCGCTACATGCGCGAGGATCTGTTCCCCACGCTGCGGGAGCTGATCCACCGGCGCGGCGGGCTGGCGATCAAGCCGATCCTGGCCGAGGGCATGCAGATGGGGGATGAGAACCATACCCGCCAGACCGCGGCCGACCTGCTGTTCGACAAGCAGATCCTGCCGGATCTGTTCCGGATGGATATCCCCAGGGATACGCTGCTCAAAGTGATGGACTACATCGTCCAGACGCCGCGCTTTTTCCACTGCTTCGGCCAAGGCGCCAGCCGTGCGGCCCTGCTCGGTGCCAGCGGCACACCCTATTCGACGATGGTGACCGCCTTCGGCGGCAATGCCCGGGAATTCGGCATCAAGGTGGCCGGTCTGGGCGATCGCTGGTTCACGGCTCCGGCGATGATGATGAGCGGCCGCTATACCTCCAGCAAATTCAGCGAGAAGGACCAGCTGCCCTGGATCGGCGACAGCTGCGTCGTCGAGTGCGCCGGCCTGGGCGGCCTGGCTGCCGCCGCCAGCCCGATCGTCTGCAACCTGCGCGGCAAGACGCTGAAGGATGCCATTGGCCAGACCCGCGAAATGGAACAGATCTGCATCAGCCGCAATCCCAATTTCCCGATACCCAATCTGGACTTTGATTTCCTGCCGGTGGGCATCGACATCCGCAAGGTTTTGAAAACCGGCATCGCCCCCGAGATCCACGGCGGCATGTTCAATTACGAAGGCGGCCTGATCGGCGCCGGCAGCGCCCGGGTGCCCATGCTCTGCTTCGAGAATGCCATGAAGGCTTTCGCGGCAGCTTACAAGAACTGAAAGCGGTGAATGTATGGGCGACGTGCTGATTCTGAACCTGGGTTCGACCAGCTTCAAGTTCAAGCTGTTTGCCGGCGCCGATCTGGCAGAAGGCCGGGAAAAGGTGCTGGCAGCTGGCTCGGTCGAACGCGTTGGCTGCCCGGACGGCCGCTTCGCCTGTACGGTGGCGACTGTCAAATCCTCAGGCGTCTGCTCCTGCCCGGACCATGCCGCGGCGCTGGAATTCTGCTTCTCCCTGATCCGGGCGGGCGGCCTGCCGCTGGCGCCGGAAAACCTGGCGGCGATCGGCTACAAAGCCGTCCATGGC
>JAEXPB010000345.1 GCA_023438965.1 Bacillota bacterium
CCAGAGCGGCCTGTCCCTGTCCACCAGCGTCGTGGACACCCGCGAGCATGCCAGTACCGCCCTGACCACCGTCAACACCGCGATCAACACCGTCTCCACCGAGCGCGCCAACCTCGGCGCCATCCAGAACCGCCTCGAGCACAAGATCAACAACCTGAACACCTCGGCCGAGAACCTGCAGTCCGCCGAATCGCGGATCCGCGACGTCGACATGGCCAAGGAAATGAGCGAGTACACGAAGAACAACATCCTGTCCCAGGCTGCCACCTCGATGCTCGCCCAGGCCAACAACGCCCCGCAGAACGTCCTCAAACTCCTGCAATAAGTTCAATAGCCACAGGGTTGCGGAGAGAGCCGGAAGGAACCGGCTCTTTCCCGCCGTGCCCGCGTTTCCCACCGATCAAACCGCATAGAAAGGAAGCTGGCACGAGATGGGTTCATCATCGATCAGTTCCATGCTGCGCTTAAGCGGCATGTCGACCGGCCTGGACACCGATTCGATCATTCAAAGCCTGATGACGGTCGAACAGACAAAAGTTGACCGCGTATTCCGCCAGCAGACCCTGGCGGAATGGAAACTGGCCGCCCACAAAGCCATCAACAGCCAGATCAGCGCCTTTCGCAACGCCAACATGAGTGTGCTGTCCGGCACCAACCTCTTTACCACCAGCGCCTTCAACATTTTCAATGTCAACCTGCCGACGGCGACCGGCAGCGTCAGCCTCACCGCCGGAGCCGGCGCCCAGGCCGGCGACATGCAGATCGACAACATCACCCGGATCGCCAAAGCCTCGAGCACAGCCAGCGCCGCGCCGCTCACTGCCGGCAGCACGGTCAGCCTGACCGCCCAGCTGGGCAGCCTGGAACTCGCCCGCCCGATCACCTTCGGCGGCGCCAATGCCGACGAGGTTTCCTTTGCCATCAACGGTGAAACCTTCACCTTCAAAAATACCGACACCCTGCAAACGGTGTTCAATACAATCAACGCCAGCAGCACGATCAACGTCAGCATTTCCTATAGCGAACTGACCAACGCGATCCAGATCAAAACCCGGGACACCGGCGCAGCGACTGCGCTGACCATCGAGAACCTTACCGGCAATCTCTTCGGCGCCGATTCCGCCTTCGCCATCGGCACCGGGACGATCCAGAACGGCCAGGACGCCCTGCTCAGCATCAACGGCGTGTCTGTGACCCGTAGCATCAACGACTTCACGATCGACGGCGTCAATTACAGACTGAAGAGCGCCAGCGCTGTCCCGATCAACTTCACGGTCGAGCGAAATACCGATGCCACGGTCGACAAGATCAAGAATTATGTCACCGAATACAACAAGCTGGTGGATGCCCTGCAGTCATCCGTCAGCGAAGCGGTCTACCGCGATTACAGTCCGCTGACCGATGCCCAGAAAGAAGAAATGAGCGAGAAGGATATCGAAGCCTGGGAAACCAAGGCCAAGAGCGGCTTGCTGCGCAATGACCGGAATCTGGGCGACCTGCTGGGCGATCTGCGCGCCATGCTGTACGAGACCGTAGCAGGAACCAGCCTGAGCCTGTCGGCGATCGGCCTGCGCACCGGCAGCTATTATGATCACGGCAAGATCAGCCTGGACGAGCAGGCCTTGCGCGCTGCCCTGGCCCGCGATCCCGACCAGGTCACCCGGCTCTTCACCCAGACCAGCCAGTCGGCCGACCCGGCGACCCAATATGCCGAATCCGGCTTTCTGACCCGCGTAAACAGCGCGTTCACGGCATATACCAAAACCTACAGCCTGACCGAAGCCGACCAGGAGATCGCCAGGCTCAAGCAGCAGGTCAGCGACCTCACCGACCAGATGGTCGACAAGGAAGAGCAGTATTACAAACGGTTCACCGCCATGGAAACCGCCATCTCGACCATGAACGCCCAGAGCAGCTGGCTGACCATGCAATTCTCCGCCAACAGCGGCAAATGACGATATCCCGGACCCCGACAGCAAATTCCGACAGAAAGAGCAGGATGATGCCATGAATTTACATAATGGCTACCAACAATACCGCAACCAGAGTATCCTGACCGCCAGCCCGGGCGACCTGGTCCTGATGCTCTACGACGGCTGCCTGCGCCAGATGAAGCTGGCCAGCCAGGCCATCAGCGGCAGCCATCCGGAAGACGCCGGCTGCGCGCTGCTGAAAGCACAGGATTTCGTAACCGAACTGATCCAGGGGCTGGATTTCCAGTACGAAGTTGCCCAGCACCTGCTGCGGGTGTACGACTATGTCAATTACCAGCTCATCCAGGCCAATATGAAGAAAGACGGCCAAATCATCGCCGACCTGACCGACATCATGACCGAACTGCGCGGCACGTGGGAACAAGTCATCCGCATCAATCGCGGCGAACGCCCGGCCGCCGGCGAATAGGCGAACATGGGCGGCGCAACCGCGGACAACCGGATCACCGCCGCGCTGGCGGAATTGCTCGAACTGACGCTGCTGTGCCGCCAGGCGATCACGGCGGAAGACCCGCCATGCCTGCTGGAAAAGCTGCAGGAACGGCAGCGGGCGATGAACCAGATAGACACCCTGCGGAACAGCCAGACCGCCTGGACTGACCAACAGCTGCAACTCCTGACGGCGATCCGGGAACTGGATGCAGCCATTCGGACGGAAGCGCAGAACCTGACAGACCTGTACCGCCGCAACCTGCTGGGCATCCGCAAACAGCGCCGCATCCAGTCCTATACCCTGGCATCCGGCCAGTACAGACATTATCTGGATACCTGTGAATAAGGGGAGACAAGCATCATGAAAACTGTCCTGGTTGTCGATGACGCTGCTTTCATGCGGGTCACCATCAAGAACATGCTGGAGAAGAACGGCTTCGCGGTCATCGGCGAAGCCGAGAACGGCAAGGTTGCCGTCCACAAATACCACGAGCTGAAGCCGGACCTGGTCACCATGGACATCACCATGCCGGAGATGGACGGCCTGACCGCGCTCAAGACAATCATGCAGCTGAACCCGGCGGCCCGCATCGTGATGATGACCGCCATGGGGCAGCAGGGCATGGTCAAGGAGGCCGTCATGGCCGGCGCCAAGGGCTTTATTGTCAAGCCGTTCAAAGAAGAAACCGTGGTTTCTGCTTTGAGCAAGCTGTGAACGGGAAGGTGCCGGCCATGAATGAGCAGGATCTGAATAACCGCGAACCGATGCTGGAAATGTTCATTTTCGAGACGCTCCAGCTGATCGAGCAACTTGAGGAAATGCTGATCGACATCGAAAAGAGCAATCACCTGTCGGCCAGCTGCATCAACGAAATTTTCCGCATCATGCATACCATCAAGGGCGCCTCGGCGATGATGATGTACGATGACATCGCCCATCTGGCCCATGCCCTGGAGGACCTGTTTGCCAGCATCCGCTCCGGCCGCGACCTGAAAGTCGATTGCGTCCGGCTGACCGACATCGTTCTGCAGTCGGTCGACTTCATCAAGGCTGAGATCGCCAAGGTCGAAAGCAACCAGGACGTCAACGGCAAGCCGGAGCATTTGATCAGCCAGATCAAGCAATTCCTGGCCGGCATCACGCCGGCGGCCGGTCCGGCAGCCGGTTCAGCCGCCGAAGCAACCCCGCCCGCGCCCGCACCAGCGGCCGCCCGGCCGGCTGGCCAGGCGGAAAAGCCCGGCCTGTCCGCCTGGCCGGCTGACGCCGCCGTCGGGGACCGGCATCGCTACATCGCGCGCATCTTTTTCGAAGACGGCTGCCAGATGGAGAACATGCGGGCCTATACGGTCGTCCATGCGCTGGCGCCGCATGTCCTGAGCATGGACTACCAGCCCGCCGACATTGCCGACAATGAGCAGAGCTCGGATGTGATCCGGGAAACCGGCTTCCAGATCTGCTTTATCTCCGCAGAACCGCAGGCGGCGCTTTATGCCTGCCTGGACGAGACCATTTTCCTCGACCGCCTGGAATTCGAGCTGGCCGACCTGCTGCCGGACAGCAGCCCGGCGGCGGCGCCCGCGCCCGGCAGCGGCGAAATGCCGCCGGATGCCGAGACGGCAGCCCTGACCGCCGACAGCGGCGCCGAAGCGGGCGCCGAAAACCGCCAGAACAACCTGAAGCAAAGCATCATCAGCGTCAACATCAACAAGCTGGACCAGCTGATGGATCTGGTGGGCGAACTGGTCATCGCCGAAGCGATGGTCACCCGCAATCCGGAGCTCGAGGGCGTCCAGCTGGACAGCTTCCACAAGGCGGCCCGCCAGCTGAACAAGCTGACCAACGAGCTGCAGGACATCGTCATGTCCATCCGGATGATCCCGGTGGCCGCCACCTTCCATAAAATGCAGCGCATCGTGCGCGACATGAACCGCAAGCTGGGCAAGGACGTGGAACTCACCCTCGGCGGCGAAGAGACCGAAGTGGACAAGAGCATCATCGACCACCTGTCCGACCCGCTGATGCACCTGATCCGCAACGCGCTGGACCATGGCATCGAGAGCCCGGAAGAGCGGCTGGCCGCCGGCAAGCCGGAAAAAGGCAACGTCTGGCTGGAGGCGCGGAATTCCGGCGGCGATGTCTGGATCACCATCCGCGACGACGGCCGCGGCCTCGACAAGGCGAAGATCCTCAGCAAGGCCCGCCAGCAGGGCCTGCTGACCAAGAACGAATGCGACTATACGGAGAAGGAAATCTTTTCCTTCATCCTGCTGCCCGGCTTCTCGACCAAGGACACGGTGTCCGAATATTCCGGCCGCGGCGTCGGCATGGATGTCGTCCGGGAGAACATCGCCCAGATCGGCGGCTCGATCACCCTGGACAGCACGGCCGGGGCCGGGACGACCATCCTGATCCGGATCCCGCTGACCCTGGCGATCATCGATGGCATGCTGATCGCCGTCGGCCAGTCCCGCTACATCATCCCGACCACCGCGATCCGCGAATCCTTCCGGATCGAGAACCACCAGATCATCACCGACACACTGGGCAACGAACTTCTGATGCTGCGCGGCGACTGCTACAATGTCGCCCGCCTGCACCGCCAGTTCGACGTGCCGGACGCCATCGAACAGCTGCCGGACGGCATCATCATCGTCGTCGAGGACGACTCCGGCACCCTGTGCCTCTTTGCCGACGAACTGGTCGGCGAGCAGCAGGTCGTGGTCAAGCCGCTGCCGGCCTATCTCAAGAAATCGCGCGGCCTGGCCGGCTGCACGATCCTCGGCGACGGCAGCATCAGCCTCATCCTGGACATCAGCGGACTGATCAAGACGCATTAAAAGCCATATATCAAGAGGAGGCGATTCCATGACGGAAGAATTCCAGGAGATCCTGGAAACCCAGGAGGATACCCAGAAAAACAAATTTCTAACCTTTGCCCTCGGGCAGGAGGTTTTCGGTATCGAAATCCGGTTTGTCACCGAAATCATCGGCATTCAACCCATCACCGCCATCCCGGAAGTCCCGGATTATGTCAAGGGCATCATCAACCTGCGCGGCAAGATCATCCCGGTCATCGACGTCCGGCTGAAATTCCGCAAAGAACCGGTTCCCTACAACGATCGGACCTGCATCATCGTCATCGACATCCAGAACCTGTCCGTCGGGCTGATAGTGGACAATGTCTCCGAGGTGCTGACCATACC
>JAEXPB010000349.1 GCA_023438965.1 Bacillota bacterium
CGATGATTGTCAATTTTCTGGCCCTGGGCGTTATTCTCAGCATATCCATGGAACGCAACCTGACCGGTAAATAACCGGTCAGCAATAACGGCCATAGGTCCGGGCGGTTTCAATCATCGCCCGGATATTGGCGTCCGGCGTGTCGCGACCGCACTGGTCGCCGGTGGACAAGATGAACCGGCCGCCGGCCGCGGCATCGTCGATGGCTTGTTTGGCGGCGTCGATGACATCCTGTACGGAACCGCGGAGCATGATGTCGGTCGTATGCAGGTTGCCTTTCAAGACCAGCTTATGACCATACAGCCGCTTCAGTTCGCGCAGGCTGCAGTCACCCATCGGCGGAACTTCCAGCGGATCGATGACTGTCAGGTCGGTTTCCAGGCAAGCGATCCGGACCAGCTCCTTCTCCGGGCCGCAGCTGTGGATGTGCGACGGAATGCCCTGCGCTTTGCATAAGGCAGTCACCTTCTGGATGACCGGCAGCGCCAGGGTCCGGAAGGTCTCCGGTGTCTGGAAAACCAGGCTGCCGGATCCGCCGGTGCAGATGAAGTCCGGCTTGACCGGCAGCGACATCAGCTTGTTGAATCGCTGCTCGACGTGTTCAAGCAAACGGTCCCGCTTGGCGTAATATTTGTCCGGATCATCCGCGAATTCATAGATCTCGTCTTCATTTTGAATCAGCCGGGACGTGCCGCAGAATACGCCGACCAGACCGTTGTCACCCATCTCGGACTTGGCCAGCGCCAGCAGATCGCCGCCGGTCGGCCACTCGCGGCGACCGACGACCGGTTCGAAGTGTGCCGGTTCCGGCGGCAGACCGATGGCTTGCGGGCGGATTCCGGCTGTGGGCGGATTATCGCGGTAATAGACCTTGACGCGGTCCTGCCAGAATTTCCGGCCGTTGGCAAGGCGATACGATTGCGTCACAATGCGGGAATCGTTACGAAAGACGATCACTTCCTGCAGTTCCCGGTCGATTTCGCCCAATTCTTCGAATAAGATTGGCACATAACCGTCCATCAGCGAATCAAAGCCGAAATATCGGACACAATTCAAATAAGCCAGCCAGATCGGAATGTCCTGATACAGGTAAAGGTCCCAGAAAGGCCGGCCGGTCAGCCGGGCGGGAATCATGTTGGAGGTGTCCGGTGCGACCGGAACGCAATCGGGTATTTCGCCGTTGAGAACTTTGAGCAGACGTTCGCGAGAATTCATCTATTTTCACCTTCCTGTCTGAATAAATCCAGTTCAGCTTATCATGCCGGCAGCGGGAAATCTTGTTTTCCCTTGACCGGCAACTTGTGCTGCCTTGACGGCGAACCGGCCCATCCGGCGCTTGCGCCGGCGGCTGGAAAACCTTGCGGGCGGCGCTTCACGGCAGAACGACTGTTCGCTTTGGAGCTAAATATTATTACATTTCAGTTACACTTCGCCGGCAATTGGATGATCGGTTGAATTCACGCGGGAAGCAGTGTAGAATGCATTTGTGGGGAATAGTAGGGTAAAATTACCTAATAGTGGATAATTGTGGTGGATATCACAATAACGAACCCCCAGGATCGCCAATCATTCTGGTAAAAGGAGCGAATTCAGACAGATGGCCAGATACACCCATACAATCGATGCCAAAGGCCGTGTTTTCGTTCCGGCGAGACTGCGCGACAGCCTGGGTTCGGCTCTGGTGGTGACCCTGAGCCTCGATGACGGTTATCTGTCGGCTTATACGACCGATAGTTTCAAGGCAATACGCGAACAGATCAGCCAGCTGTCCGGCACCGATCCGGCTGTCCGCCGCCTGAAAAGAACCATCATCGGCGAAGCGATGGTCTGTGACCTGGACGGCCAGGGACGCATCTCGGTCAGCGAAGAATTATGGTCGCATATCCATGTCGCTCCCGGTGATGAAATTTGTTTTATCGATATGTTCGATAAACTGGAAATCTGTGCCAAGTCCTTCTATACGCAGCAACAAGAGGAGCAGGGCTCGCTGGCTGGCGTTGACCTGTCGAGATTCGATGTCCGCGGGCTCTGATTTCGGACATCAGCCGGTGCTGCTGCAGCCGGTCATCGATCTGCTGGCGATCAAGCCGGCAGGCGTCTATATCGACTGCACCCTGGGCGGTGCCGGCCATGCCGCCGCCATCCTGGCCCGTTTGGGCGCCGGCGGCCGCTTGATCGCCCTTGACCGTGACGAGGACGCCCTCCGGGAAGGCCGCCGGCAATTGGACAGCCGGAAAAGTCCGGCTGCCTGGCAGGCGGTGCATGCCAATTTCGCCGACCTCGGCGCGACCCTGCAATCGCTGAGTATTCCGGCTGTTGACGGCATCCTGGCCGATCTGGGCGTTTCATCCTGGCAGCTGGACCAGTCCGGCCGCGGCTTCGGCTACAGCCAGGAAGGCCCGCTCGATATGCGGATGAACCGTGTGACCGGTCCGACAGCCGCCGATGTCGTGAATTCCTACAGCGAAGAAGACCTGGTCCGCATTTTGCGTGAGTATGGCGAAGAACGATATGCCGGCCGCATCGCCGCCGCCATTGTCGCCTACCGGTGCCATCAGCCCTTCCGCACGACGACGGAGCTTGCCGAACTGGTGCGCCGGGCCATGCCGGCTGCCGGCCGCCAGGAGGCTCAGCATCCGGCCCGCCGGACCTTCCAGGCCATCCGGATCGAAGTGAACCAGGAACTGGCCGCCATCGAGAAGCTGCTGGCCGACGCGCCGGCTTTGCTGAACCCTGCCGGCCGCCTGTGCATCATCACTTTCCATTCGTTGGAAGACCGCCTGGTCAAAGATGCTTTCCGGCGCCTGGAAAACCCCTGCACCTGTCCGCGGGATTTCCCGGTCTGCGTCTGCGGCAAAAAGCCGCTTGGCCGGGTTGTGACCCGCAAGGCCGTCGTGGCCGACCCGGCTGAACAGAAAGCCAACCCCCGTTCGCGCAGCGCCAAACTGCGGTGCTTCGAACGACAGACCATCAGTGAGGAAGTGGAACGTCATGTCTGAATATTACGGTAACCTGGCTCTGCAGCGCAGAAGTCCCGCCCCGGTGCGCAAAGCCTCGCGGCGGCCTGCCGGCCGCCCGACCGAATATGTGACCCGCCGCATCCCGGTTACGGCCACGCCGGCGCCGGAACAGGCCAATTATGCCAAGGCCCGGGCCATCCGGCGGCATCTGGCCCTGCAGCGCCTGAAGCTGATGCTGGGCATCATCCTGACCGTCCTCCTGGTGACCGGCGTCTTTACGCTGATCGTCTATCGGCAAGCCATGATACTGGAGATGAATTTCCATAATCAGGCTATCCAGCAGAAAATAACGAAAATGAACCAGGCAAGCGGTCAGATCAGCGAAGCAATGGCCCAGAAGACCAATCTGGACGAGATCCGCCACAAGGCGGTCGAGAAACTAGGCCTGCAGGACCCGGCCCGCCGCCAGGTGGTGACCGTCAATATCCCCGATACCGACCGGGTGGTCTTTGCTTTGCCCGTAACCGGCAGTTCCAATGACGAGGCTTACCTGGCCGGCGTTTTCCAGAACATCGAAGGCTATTTCCGCACCTTGAGCCAGCAAAGGCAGGGCGATTGATTTGCAGCGGCGATATGAAAGCCATCAGCAGATGGATCCGCGCCTGCGCCGCGAGATCCAGCGCCAGCAGTCCGCCAGCGTGCGCCGGAGCCGCAGCGCTCCGCCGCGCCGGCGCCGTGCCGGCGACAAGCGACCGCAGTCCCGCCGGCCGATGTTCATCGCCCTGAACGTCGCCCTTTTATTTTTTGCGGCACTGCTCATCTACCAGCTTTACCAGATCCAGGTTGCCAGCTACGGATCCTATGCGGAACAGGCGGCCAGCCAGCATTACCGGAAAGTCACCGAGAATCCGCGCCGCGGGGTGATCAGCGACCGCAACGGCGTGGAACTGGCCGGCACGACCTATGTTTACCGGATCGGCATCACGCCCAAGGATATGCGCTCGATTACCAAGAATATCACGGCCGACGAGATTGCCGGCCAGATCGCCCAGTGCCTGAAACTGTCCAAGGAAGCTGTCGCCGCGGAGATGGTGAAAAAGGACAAGAGCTATATCC
>JAEXPB010000372.1 GCA_023438965.1 Bacillota bacterium
GGCGGTGGCATTGGTGAAGCCGCCGGCCGCGGCTTGCGCCAGGCGGCCGGAACGGACGCTCATTGTCCGCAGCAGCCCGCTCAGGGCCGGCAGGCATAAAAGAACCGTATCCACCGCGTCGAAGATCGCTTCTTTGTCTTCCTGCATGTCTTTGTTATAGGCAAGCGGCAGACCCTTCATGACGGTCAGCAGGGTCATCAGCGAGCCGAAAACCCGTCCGGTCTTGCCGCGCGACAGCTCGGCGACATCCGGATTCTTTTTTTGCGGCATGATGCTGCTGCCGGTGCTGTAAGCGTCGTCGAGTTCGACGAAGGCGAACTCCTGGCTGGACCAGAGGATGATCTCCTCGCTCAGCCGGGAGACATGCATCATGAAGATCGACAGGCAGCTGGCCAGCTCGATGGCGAAATCACGGTCGGAAACGCCGTCCAGGCTGTTCTGGCTGATTGACGCGAAGCCCAGGCTGGCCGCGACCAGCGGCCGGTCCAGCGGATAAGTGGTGCCGGCCAGCGCGCCCGAACCGAGCGGCAGCACATCCATCCGGCGCAGGCAATCGTCCAGGCGCCCGATGTCGCGGGCCAGCATTTCCACATAGGCCATCAGGTGATGGGCCAGCGTAATCGGCTGGGCCCGCTGCAGGTGGGTATAGCCGGGCATCAGGGTGTTCAGGTGGCTGCCGGCGAGATCCAGCAGGGTCGTGTAAAGCGTCAGGAAGCCCTGCCGGATGTCCTGGCCGACGTCCTTCAGGTAGAGGCGCAGGTCCAGGGCGACCTGGTCGTTGCGGCTGCGGCCGGTGTGCAGGCGTTTGCCGGCGTCGCCGATCCGGCGGGTCAGCTCGGTCTCGATGAACAAGTGGATGTCTTCGGCAGCCGGGTCGAAGCTCAGCCGTCCGGCGTCGATGTCGGCCAGGATGGCGGTCAGGCCGGCGCGGATCGCCGCCTCGTCCTCCGCGCTGATGATGCCGCGGCTGGCAAGCATGGCGGCGTGCGCCAGACTGCCCCGGATGTCCTGACGGTACATCCGGGCGTCAAAGGCGATCGAGGAATTGTAGGCGTTAACCTGCGCGTCGGTGGCCTTGCTGAAGCGGCCATCCCATAGTTTACCGGCCATTGGCGGCCTCCTGTCGATTCTGGGTTCGGTTCGAGCTTCTGATCAGAGCAGGCCGTTCCGCTTCTTCATCTGGGCGATAACCTTCATCGGCAGGCCGAAGCAGTTGATGAAACCGCCGGCATCAGCCTGGTTGTAGACTTCGTCCTCGCCGAAGGTCGAAAGGCTCTCTTCATACAGGGAATAGGGCGACGTGGTGCCGGCCGGCAGAACGTTGCCTTTGTAGAGCTTGAGCCGGACAGTGCCGGTAACGGTGCGTTGCGTTGTGTCCACAAAGGCGGCCAGGGCTTCGCGCAGCGGATGGAACCACTGCCCGAAGTAGACCAGCTCGGCGTAGCGCTGGGAGACCAGATCCTTGTAATGCAATGAATCGCGGTCGAGGCACAGCAGCTCGAGCTCGCGGTGGGCGGCGTACAGGACCGTGCCGCCGGGCGTCTCATAGACACCGCGGGACTTCATGCCGACCAGCCGGTTCTCGACCATGTCGGCGATCCCGACGCCGTTCTCGCCGGCGATGGCGTTCAGTGTTTTCAACAATTCGACCGGCGGCAGCTTGTCGCCGTTCACCGCGACCGGAATGCCCTGCTCGAAGTCGATTTCGACATAGGTCGGCTGGTCCGGCGCCTGCTCCGGCGAGACCATCAGCTCCAGGATCTTGTCATATTGCGGCTCATTGGCCGGGCTTTCCAGGTCCATGCCTTCGTGGCTGAGATGCCAGAGGTTCTTGTCCATGGAATAGTTGTTAGCCTTGGTCACCGGGACCGGGATGCCGCGGGCATTGGCGTAGTCGATCTCCTCGTCGCGGGACTTGATCGACCAGATGCGCCAGGGTGCGATGATTTTGAGTTCCGGGGCGAGTGCCTTGACGGTCAGTTCGAAGCGGACCTGGTCGTTGCCCTTGCCGGTGCAGCCGTGGGCTACGGCGGTGCAGCCTTCGCGCTTGGCGACTTCGACCATCCGGCGGGCGATGATCGGGCGGGCGAACGAGGTGCCGAGCAGGTATTTGCCTTCGTAAACGGCGCCAGCCTTCAGCGTCGGATAGATGTAGTCGGTGATGAACTCTTCGGCGATATCCTCGATATAGCAGGCGCTGGCGCCGCATTTCAGGGCTTTGGCGCGCAGGGCCTCATGATCGAGGCCGATGCCGACTTCGCCGGCCATGGCGATGACTTCGCAGTCGTAATGCTCGAGGAGCCAGGGAATAATGATCGAGGTGTCCAGACCGCCGGAATATGCCAGGAGAATCTTTTCTTTTGCCATAATTACCTCCGCCTATGCTTTATGCATAAAAAATGAATAAATATTAATATTCTGTTGGTTCCTGCATCAGCCGGCCATTGAGTTTAACCGATTGACGGTTCTTTATTATACCCCTCTCCGACTTGGTTTGTCAAAGCATCCGGCGGTAAAAATTGGCAGCCCGCTGAACATTTTCTCCCTGCTGCCCGGCAAGTGGCCGACTGCTGCGGCTCATCGCCTGCCGAAAAGCTCCCGGATGCCGGTCTGCCCTGCGGCCGGATCAGCTTGGACGGCCATCGCGATGTTTTTCTGCGCCATTAGGCGGGAGAATTGCATAAATATTTATGACAATGAATATTATCCGCAAAATGGCAAACAGAGTGCCAGTCCGAATGATTAATGGTATAATGTTTTAGTATATTTTGACCGGGGAGGACTGGGCATTGGCATATCCTATCATTGATGAATATACCGGACGATATCTGTCGGTTCAGGGCCAGCTGGTATTGGCGGAAGATCCGTCGTCGGCCAGCTTGTTCCAGCCGGTGGGAACGACCCTTTATTATGAGGTTGTCCGCGTGGTGCGCGGGATTCCGCTTTTCTGGGAGGACCATCTGGCCCGCCTGATTCGTTCCGTTCAGGCTGCCGTGCCCGTTCCGGACTCGCTGTATGCGGAAAGCCTGCGCCTGATCCGGGCCAACGGCCTGTCCGAGGCCAACCTGCGGCTGGTGCTGGCGGACGGGATGCGGGTGATCCATTTGACCGCGTCGTATTATCCGACAGCGGCGATGATGGCGCAGGGCGTGCCGACCGGCATCCTGGCCTGGGAGCGGGAAGACCCGAACATCAAGATCATCCGGACCGATTACAAGGCGGCGGTGGCGGCCGGCTTTGCCCGGCAAGGCCCGTTTGGCCGCAATTTCGAGCTGCTGCTGGCTGACCGGCAGGGCCGCCTGACCGAAGGTTCGCGCTCCAATCTGTTTTTTATCCGCAACAGCCAGGTGCTGACCGCGCCCGATCGCCTGGTCCTGCTGGGCATTACCCGCCAGTATGTGCGCCGGGCGGTGGAAATGGCCGGCGCTGATCTGGCCGAGGGACTGCTGACGCTGGAGGACGTCCGGCAAGGCGGCTGCGAAGCGGCCTTCCTGAGCGGATCGCCGATCGACCTGCTGCCGGTCAGCGCCATCGGCGAAGTCCAGCTGGATTCGGCCGGCCATCCGCTGCTGCAGCGCATCATAACCGCTTATCGCCGGATTGTCGACCGGTATGTCGATGAGCGCCTGACCCGTCTGCCCGACGGTCAGCCGCCGGCCGGCGCCTGAACCGGCAGGCTGCCCGGCCTTCTGTTTAGCCAATATCGCCGCAAGGGCGATAAGATATTAAAAATTAATCTGGAGGGATAATCATGATTCAAGAAAGTGGCAATGTATCAGTCAGCACGGAAAACATTTTCCCGATCATTCGCAAGTGGCTGTATTCGGATCGGGACATCTTTCTGCGCGAGCTGGTCTCCAATGCTGCCGACGCCAACTCCAAGCTGAAAAGACTGGGCGATATCGGCGAATACGAGCGGCCGGCCGATGAGAAGCTCAGCATCAAGGTCGAGTTCGACTCCCGGGCGGGCACGCTGGCCGTCGAGGACAACGGCATCGGCATGACTGTCGATGAAATCCGCAAATACATCAACCAGATCGCTTTTTCCGGCGTCATGGACTTCGTCGAGAAATACAAGGACAAAGGCGCCGAAAGCGGCGGCATCATCGGCCATTTCGGCCTGGGCTTCTATTCGGCGTTCATGGTTTCCGACAAGGTGCGCATCGACACGCTGTCCTGGACACCCGGCGCGGAAGCCGCCAGCTGGGAGAGCGAGGACGGCATGGCCTATGTCATGGGGCCTTCCGAACGGACAACCCGCGGCTCGCGGATTACCCTCAGCTTGTCCGATGAGGGCAAGGAGTTCCTGACCGGTGCGAAGATCCGCGAGATCCTGGAAAAGTACTGCAGCTTCATGCCATATCCGATATATTTCAGCGATATCGTCGCCGATGCCGAGCGCGCGGAACGCGAGGCCAAGGCAGCGGCCGAGGCGGCAGCCAAAAAAGCCGGGGGTGCGGAGAAAACCGATTCAACCGGGGACGAGGCTGCAGATGAAGAAGACGAGGCAATGCCCGCCGTGAGTCAGGAGCCTCAGCCGATCAACGAGCTGGCGCCGCTCTGGCTGAAAAATCCGCGCGACTGCACCGACGAGGAATACAAGGCCTTCTTCCGCAAAACCTTCCACGATTACCGTGAACCGCTGTTCTGGATCCACCTGAACATGGATTATCCGTTCAACCTGAAAGGCATTCTGTATTTCCCCAAATCCGACAACGTCTATGAAAGCCTGGAAGGCCGCATCAAGATCTATTACAACCAGGTCTTCGTTGCCGACAACATCAAGGAAATCATCCCGGAATTCCTTTTCTTGCTCAAAGGCTGCATTGATTGTCCCGATCTGCCGCTGAACGTCTCGCGCAGCTTCCTGCAGAACGACGCCTATGTCGGCAAGCTCTCCAGCCATATCATCCGCAAGGTGGCGGACAAGCTGACCCAGCTGTTCCAGAACCAGCGGGCCGATTACGAGAAATACTGGCAGGATATCGGCGTGTTCGTCAAATACGGCATGCTGCGCGAAGAGAAATTCTACGACAAGGTCAAGGATATCGCCCTCTTCAAGACCGTCGACAACCAGTCCAAAGTACTCGGCGATCTCGGCGACACGCTGGTTTACACAACCGACCCCAGCAAGCAGATCGCTTATGTCCAGATGGCCAAAGCCCGGAACATCGATGTCCTGGTGCTGGATCACGAGCTGGACAACCATTTCATGTCCTTTATCGAGTATAAGAACCACAGCAAGCATTTCAAGCGCGTGGACGCCGAGCTGGGCGGCGGCGAAGGCGATGCCGCGCGGGCCGAAGCCCTGACCGCCATATTCCGCCAGAACACCGGCAAGGAGAAGCTCGAGGTCAAGGTCCAGGCGTTGGGCGGGGAAGCCCTGCCGGCGATGATCCTCGAGTCGGAGGAATCCCGCCGGATGCAGGAGATGCGCAAGCAATTCGAGAAAATGCAGGGCGGCGACGACAAGACGGACATTGACAGCCTGTTCCCGCTGCAGCAAACCCTCGTCATCAACCAGGACCAGCCGATCGTCGGCCGCCTGCAAGCCCTGGCCGACATTCCCGGCCAGGAGGAGCAGGTCAGGCTGCTGGCCAGCCAGATTTACGACCTGGCCCGCCTCGGCCATGGCTCCCTGTCGGCCGACGACATGGCTGTTTTCCTGAAACGCAGCACGCAGCTGCTGGACAAATTGGCCGGAACCGGCGGCAGCCAGGCCTGATTCGCCGGCAGCCAGCGTTGAACAGAACTGACGCCGGATGGAATCCGGCCTTTCAGCGAAAGGACTGATGGCGATCATGAACGAAAAAGCTAAGGTGCGACGGGTATATGCCGTCAAAAAGCCGGGCTTTGATATCGAAGCGGCCGGCCTGCTGCGCGATTTGCGCGAGAATCTGGATCTGCCCGGCCTGACCGGCTTGCGGATCTTCAACCGGTATGATGTTTCCGGGCTGACCGACGAGCAGTTCCGGATGGCCGGGACGCGTGTTTTTTCCGAACCGCCGGTCGACGACCTGCTGGATGCAGCCGCCGGTTTCGGCCGGCCGGACACCGTTTTTGCCGTGGAAGCCCTGCCCGGCCAGTATGACCAGCGGGCCGACTCGGCGGCGCAATGCCTGCAGATCCTGACCTGTGAAGAGCGGCCGCTGTGCAAGACCGCCCGGGTATACGCCCTGCAGGGTTCCTTGCCGGCCGATGGCCTGGCGCGGATCAAGAGCTGGCTGATCAATCCGGTCGAATCCCGTGAAGCCGACATGGCCCTGCCGGCCAGCCTGGTGGATGAGCTGGAAATGCCGGCCGACATCGAACCGGTGGCCGGATTCGTCGGTATGTCCGAGAGCGGACTGGCCGCGCTCCTGCGTGACGGCGGCTTCGCGATGACGCTGGCCGACCTGCAGTTCACGCAGGCCTGGTTCCGCCAGGCCGGCCGGGATCCCAGCTGGACGGAGCTGCGCGTGCTGGACACCTACTGGTCCGACCATTGCCGGCACACCACCTTCCTGACCCGCATCGAGCAGGTCGATTTCCCGTCCGACAATCTAGGCCGGCAATTGCAGGCCTCCTGGCAGGCTTACAACCAGAGCCGCCAGGCCATCCACGGCGAACGTCAGGCGGCGAAGCCGGTTTGCCTGATGGATCTGGCCACCCTGGCGATGAAAGAGCTGCGCCGCCGCGGCCTGCTCGAGGACCTGGACGTGTCGCCGGAAATCAACGCCTGCAGCATCCGGGTCACCATTCCGGTTGACGGCCGGGATGAGGACTACCTGGTTATGTTCAAGAACGAAACCCATAACCATCCGACCGAGATCGAGCCTTTTGGCGGTGCGGCGACCTGCCTGGGCGGTGCGATCCGCGATCCGCTGTCCGGCCGGTCTTACGTCTACCAGGCGATGCGGGTGACCGGCAGCGGCGATCCGACCGTACCGGTCAGCCAGACCATGCCCGGCAAACTGCCGCAGCGCAAGATCACCACGACGGCCGCGGCCGGCTATAGCTCGTATGGCAACCAGATTGGCCTGGCAACCGGGCAGGTGGAGGAAATCTACCATCCCGGCTATGTGGCGAAACGGATGGAAATCGGTGCCGTGATTGCCGCTGCGCCGGCCAGCCAGGTACGCCGGGAGATACCGGCGCCTGGCGACCAGGTCATCCTTTTGGGCGGCCGCACCGGCCGCGATGGCTGCGGCGGCGCGACCGGATCATCGAAGGCCCATGACGAGCAATCGATCATCAAGTGCGGCTCGGAAGTCCAGAAGGGCAATCCGCCGACCGAGCGCAAGATCCAGCGCCTGTTCCGCGACCCGGCCGTGGCGCTGATGATCAAGCGTTGCAATGATTTCGGCGCCGGCGGCGTTTCCGTCGCCATCGGCGAACTGGCCGACGGCCTGCGGATCGACCTGGACAAGGTGCCGCGCAAATACGAAGGCCTGGACGGCACCGAGCTGGCGATTTCCGAATCCCAGGAACGGATGGCCGTTGTTGTTGCTGCCGCCGATGTGCCGGCTTTCATTGCCGCTGCCGAATAGGAGAACCTGGAAGCGGTGACCGTCGCCGAGGTGACCGCCGAACCGCGGCTGGTCATGAATTGGCGCGGACGGCCGATTGTTGATTTGGCCCGTTCTTTCATCGACACCAACGGAGCGCCCCAGGCAACCCGGATTACGGTTCAGTCACCGGATCCGGCTAATGGCTGGAGCCGGATGGCGCCGCCGGTCGTCACGCCGGACCGGTTTGCCGCCGAACTGCGTTCCCGGCTATCCGCGCTGGCAGCCTGCTCGCGTAAAGGCCTGGTCGAGCGTTTCGACAGCACGATCGGCGCG
>JAEXPB010000449.1 GCA_023438965.1 Bacillota bacterium
GGTTCGAAGCGATCGAAGCCGGCGGCTACTGCCGTATGGGTCGTGAAAAGGTTGCCGGCTCGCGTGACTGTTAACGCGGTATGGAAATCGTACCCGGTCTCTGCCATCAGGCATCCGGCACGCGCCAGAACGGCGAAGGCGGCATGCCCCTCGTTCAGATGGCAAACCTCCGGCTGGATGCCCAGCGCGGTCAGCAATTGCCAACCGCCGATTCCCAGGACCAGCTCCTGCTGGAGGCGCAGTTCCGCCGATCCGCCGTACAATTCGCTGGTGATGCCGCGGTAGGGCGGATAGTTGGCGGCATCGTTGCTGTCCAGAAGGAAGAGTTTTACCCGGCCGACCCGGACCTGCCAGGCCCGGAGCCAGACGGTAAATCCCGGCAGATTCAATTGAAACCGCAGCCACTCCCCGTTGGGGTAGCGCACGGGGCTGATCGGCAGCTGCCCGGGATCGTTGTACGGGAAGATCGCCTGCTGGGCGCCTGACCGGTCGATCACCTGGCGGAAATAGCCTTGCTGGTAGAGCAGGCTGATGCCGACCACCGGCACGCCAAGGTCGCTGGCCGCTTTCAGTTGATCTCCGGCTACATTGCCAAGTCCGCCGGAATAGATCGGGAGCGCCTCGTTCAGCATGAACTCCATGCTGAAGTAGGCCACGGCGGTCAAAGCTGACTGGGCATGTTGGATCTGGAACCACGCCGGAGACTCCAGCGCGTTCCGTCTGGTCTGTATCAGGTCTTTCAGATTTTTCTGGAAGGCCAGGTCGGCCAGGGCCAGATTGAGCCGGTCCCGGGAGACAGTTTGCAGGACGATCCAGGGATTATGCGTCTGGTCCCACAGGATCGGTTCCAATTCGCGCCATAATTGATCGCCCGAATGATCCCATGACCAGCGCATGTCCAGCGCCAGGTCAGCTAAAGCGTCGAAGCCCAGTGCATCCATCATCGGTTGCTCCATTTCCAGTTCCGGATTTCCGGCAGGTCCATTCCGTATTGATCGATATATTGCTTGTGCGCAATGAGCTTGTCCCGCATCATCTGTTTCAGGTAAGCCCCCTTGGTTCCCAACTGCGGCAGGCGATCAATCACGTCGATAACCAGGTGGAACCGGTCCAGGTCGTTTTGCACCCTCATGTCAAAGGCGGTTGTGATCGTGCCCTCTTCTTTGTAGCCGCGGACATGCAGGTTGCTGTTGGCCCGGCGGTAGGTCAGGCGGTGGATCAGCCAGGGGTAGCCATGATAGGCAAAAATGATATGCTTATCTTTCGTAAATAATGAATCATAGTCAAGGTCACTCAGCCCATGCGGATGCTCCGAGCTGGATTGCAGCCGCATCAGGTCCACAACGTTGATCACCCTGATTTTCAGTTCGGGCAAATGTTCGCGCAGGATAGATACAGCAGCCAGCACCTCCAAAGTGGGCGTGTCGCCGCAGCAGGCCAGCACCACATCCGGTTCGAAGCCCTGGTCATTGCTGGCCCATTGCCAGATACCGATGCCCTCGGTACAGTGGACAATCGCCTCCTCCATGTTCAGCCATTGCGGCATGGCGTGTTTCCCCGCGACCACCACATTCACATAATGCCGGCTGCGCAGGCAATGGTCGAAAACCGAGAGCAGGCAATTGGCATCCGGCGGCAGATAAACACGGACAATGTCGGACTTTTTGTTGACGACATGATCAATAAACCCGGGATCCTGATGGGTAAATCCATTGTGGTCCTGCTGCCAGACGTGTGAAGCCAGCAGATAGTTCAATGAAGCGATTTTCCTGCGCCAGGGCAGCTCCGATGTGACCTTGAGCCACTTGGCATGCTGGTTAAACATCGAATCGATGATATGGACAAAGGCTTCGTAGCAATTAAACAGCCCGTGCCGTCCGGTGAGCAGATAACCTTCCAGCCAGCCCTCGCACTGGTGTTCGCTGAGCATCGAGTCAAGGACCCGCCCAGCCGGCGCGAGAAATTCATCATTCTTCTCCGTTGCCGCGTTCCATTGGCGGTTGGTTGCGTCAAAGACAGCGCCCAGAAGGTTAGATAGTGTTTCGTCAGGACCGAAGATCCGGAAATTGTGCTGGTCCAGATTCAACTTGACCACATCATGGAGAAATTTGCCCAGCACGAGTGTATCCTGGCTGGAAACATCGCCCGGTACCGGCACTTTGACGGCGAATGCGCGAAAATCCGGCATTCGCAGGTCCTGCAGCAGCTGACCGCCATTGGTGTGTGGATTAGCGCCCATCCGCCGTTCGCCTTCAGGAGCCAGTGCAGCCAGTTCCGGCAGGAGACGGCCGCTGCTGTCAAACAATTCTTCCGCATGGTAGCTCTTCAGCCAGCTTTCCAGCTGCCCGACATGATCCGGGTGATCCGGATCCACCAGCAGCGGTACTTGATGGGAGCGGAACGTTCCTTCGTTTGGCCGGCCGTCCACCACTTTGGGTCCCGTCCAGCCCTTGGGCGACTTCAAGACGATCATCGGCCAGCGTGGCCGCGTCGCGTCGCGATTGTTCCGGGCATTGGCCTGGATTTGCCGGATATTTTCAATGACCTGGTCCAAAGTGCCGGCCATGAGCTGATGCATAGCCTCCGGCTCGTCACCTTCGACAAAATACGGGGTCCAGCCGCAACCCTTGAAGAATTGTTCCAGTTCATCCTGCCCAATGCGGGCCAAAATGGTCGGATTGCTGATCTTGTAACCATTGAGGTGCAGGATCGGCAGCACGGCTCCGTCGGTAATCGGATTGAGGAACTTGTTGGAATGCCAGGCAGCTGCCAACGGACCTGTTTCGGCCTCACCGTCACCCACCACACAGGCGACGATCAGATCGGGATTATCAAACGCGGCTCCGAAGGCATGGCTGAGCGAATAGCCAAGCTCGCCGCCCTCGTGAATCGATCCCGGCGTCGACGGCGCAACATGGCTGGAAATGCCGCCCGGGAAAGAGAATTGCTTGAAGAGCTTTTGCAGTCCGGCTTCATCCTGGCTGATGTCCGGATAAATCTCACTGTAGCTGCCCTCCAGGTAAGTATTGCTGACCAGCGCTGGACCGCCATGACCGGGACCTGAGATGTAGAACATGTTCAGGTCATACTTTTTGATGACCCGGTTCAAATGCACATAGATGAAGTTCTGGCCTGGCGTTGTGCCCCAATGGCCCACCACCAGCGGCTTCACCTGCGACAGTTTCAAGGGTTCCTTCAACAGCGGATTATCGTAAAGGTAAATCTGGCCGGCCGAGAGATAATTTGCCGCGCGCCAGTAGGCGTTCATCTTGCTGAGCAGTTCCGCGGAAAGCGTTTGTGGATTCATCTTTCATTTCTCCTTTACTAGCCAAGTACCGGACTCTTCTACTTCACATACAAGCCGATAAAGGCGCTGACCTGGTCAATCGGGATGGCCAGATTAATGTCTTCAAAATCCTGATTGCCCGGCGTGATGCCTGCCGATGGAATTCCGATCATTTTACCACTCAGCGTAAAAAGGCAGCCCCCGCTATTGCCCGGATTGATCGGGGTATCTGTCTGAATATAGTTGGCTCCGGAGTATGTGCGAAGGGCCGAGATAACGCCCGAGGTGAATGAAGCCGGACCCGGCAGGTTTGTACCGCCCGGGAATCCCATCGCCATCACAGTTTCACCGACCAGGACATCAGCCATCGTGCCTAAAGGCACCGTCGGGAAATCTGTTCGCGTGGTCGTGAGTTTGATAATCGCCAGATCCTTATTGGCGTCCGATGCGATGACGGTTGCCGAGAGGACTGTTCCATCCTTGAGCGTCACCTTGATAC
>JAEXPB010000486.1 GCA_023438965.1 Bacillota bacterium
CCTCAGGCCTCCCGTGTGGTTGGCTGGATCGGCTGGATTTCCAGCCAGGCGGACGGCGTGATGCCGTGCTTGCGCTTGAAGGCCTTGAAAAAGGTGTTGGGCGTGCTGTAGCCGACATGCTGGGCAATGTCCTTGACCGGCAGGCGGGATTCCAGCAGCATCTTTTCGGCTTCGGCGAGCCGCAGGCTTTCCAGGAAGGTCGAGAAATTCAAGCCGGACTCGTTCTTGAAACAGATCGACAGGTAAGGCTCGGAAAGCGAGAAGACCTGCGACAGCAATTTCAACGACAGGTCGTTCCGGTTGAAATTGTCCCGGATGTATTTTTGCATGTCCAGGAAAAGGACATGGGCGGAAATATGGCTGCCGCTGCTCCGGATCGCCTCGGTCGTCAGCTCGAAGGCTTGCCGGAAGCGCAGGACCATGTCCTCGAGCGAACTGTTGTCGTCATAATCCAGCAATCCGTTCAGGATGGGCGAAAGATCCTTCTGCGAGGAGACCCGCAGAAGGACGCCGAGCACCTCGTAGTAGAATTGCTTGCAGATATGGTAATATTGCCGGTTCTGGCTGCTTTCGCGAGCCACCCTGGCAGCTATGGTATCCAGCAAGGCGGCAGCCTGGCCGGCGTTGCCGGATACCAGCAGATTGTAGAGCTTTTCGATCTCCTGGTAAGGCAGGCTGAAGGCCAGCGAGTTCTGACGCAGCGACTGGTACAGGACAACTTCCGGATGCTTCCAGATATCCGCTTCCCGGAAGGCGCGCTCCGCTTCCTTGAAAGACTGGTGCAGATCGAACAGTGCGGTCCGGCAGGTGCCGATGCCGATCGCATAACTGCCTGGCCCCTCCTGGTTGAGCTGCTCGAGGATGCGCTGGTAGAGGGTCTCGCAATTCCAGTGTGCTTTCAGGGTATCCTCGCCGGCCGGCCGGCCGCGGGTGATCACGGCATAATAGCTGTCGCGCAGCCGGCAGATCACTGCTTCGTCCAGATAACACCAGACCGTCTGGCTGAAGTCCTCGGCCGGCGGTTCCGGCTGGGCTGTCCGCAAGCCGACGATCCGGCCGATGATGGCGACCTGCCAGATATCCTGGTCATCGGTCAGGTTCAGGAACTTGAGCATCATCCGTTTTTCCTGTTCGCTCAGGACCTCGCCGCGCAGCAAGCGGCCCAGCAGGTTGATCCGCACCAGCGGCTCCCAGTTGGTCAGCTGGGAGTTGATCTGGATATTGTCGCTGGAAATCAAGCTGATCTCATGATCAATATGGGCGAAAGCCTTGCCGCGCATCCGCGGCGTCTTGATATAGGAATCATAAAAACGATTGAACAGTTTCTGCAGCGGCTTGACCACATAAATGGCAACCAGGATCAGGACCAGGCTGCAGATGCCGATGAAAACAATGAGCAGCAGGTAAAGCAAGCTGGAAAAGCTGCTGATCTGGCGCACGATATCGCTGTCGCTGATAATGGTCTGGTAAGCCAGGGCGATGCTGCCGGATGGAACTCGCAGAAAAGTCCGCCTGGTTGCGGGATCATAATAGGTCTGCTGCAGCTGCTGGGTGATCGTCTGGCGGTCAGCTCCGGTCAGACCGGCAGCCAGCAGGACATCGGTGCCGTTGGTGACGGCGAAAGCGCCGTTGCCGCCGTTCATCAATTTGGTCCGGAATCCGGCCGCATCGAGGAACATCACGGCATAAACATCATAATTCTGGTTCGGGATGCTCAGCTGATAGGCAAAGAGGAACTTCTCGCCCTGCGGCGTATTGACTTCCGTCGGCCGGAGGCTGGTGAAATGCAGGGCTGGCGTGAATTTGTTCATCGTCACGGAATTGTTGGCGGAGTTCCGGATCAGCGCCATAAAATCGGCGAACCCATATTCCGTGCAGCAGAATAACCGGTTTTCATAATTGCTGCGCAGATCATCCAATGTATACTTCGTCGCGACGGCATAGGGATTGGCCGCGTCAAAAACCAGCATGATATCCGAAATGTATTCGTTGAAGGTCCAGATCTCGATCAGTCGCCGCTGGAGCTTGATCAGCTGGCTGTAATCCGAGGGCTGCAGGCTGTTGCTGTCACGGTGGGCCAGAACCTGGAGTTCACTCATCAGCAGAACTTTCTGGTAGGTATTGTAATAACGGAGAAAGTTGTCGTTGATTTCGCCGGCGCCATGGCTCATCGAGGTCAGCGTACGATTGATGGCGTCATCCTTCAATTGACGGGTGGTCCGAAAATAGACATAGGCGAAGGCGGATAAAAAAACGGTGACAATAAGCAGAAAGCAGAGCAAGGCTTTGACATAAAACTGGAATTTGTCAAATATGTGACGCATTACCGTGTTTTCCCCCTCGCTTTTTGTGCATTCATTATAGCATAATCGCTGGTTCGGCGTTGAATGAAATGAAGGCAAGTAAAAGAATCTGCACTCGGATAAAATTTTCCACTCTGGAGCGTCCGGTTTCAGATTAAGCGATTCCTGTCCGGCAAAGCATTTACACTTGACGCTGCCCGTGCCGCGGCGCGACAATCGAAGTATCCCAAGCACCATTGGCAAATTAAAGAGGGAGGGTTGTCATGATGACAACTGCTGTTCAATCCGTCGCCGCGTCCGGCGGCCGGGCCAAAAGAAAGGGCCGGCTGGCCATCCAGCTGCGCAGCCAGATTCCGCTTTACCTGATGCTGCTGCCGGCGGTCACGTTCATCCTGCTATTCTGTTATTATCCGATGTATGGCGCCCAGATCGCTTTCCGCGACTACACCATCGCCAAGGGAATCACCGGTAGCCCCTGGGTCGGACTCAAGCACTTCATCAACTTCATCAATTACTACCAATTCTGGCTGATCATCAAGAACACGATCCGGCTCTCGGTTTACAGCCTGACCGCCGCCTTCGCCGTGCGCCTGATCTTCTCGCTGTCCCTGAACTGCATGCTGGGCAGCCGGTACCGTAAACTGGTGCAAACCGTCACCTATATGCCGCACTTCATTTCGACCGTCGTCATGGTCGGCATCGTCATCCGCTTCCTGAATCCCAGCCTGGGCATCATCTCGCTGGCCATCCAGGCCCTGGGCGGCACCAACCGCGACCTGATGGGCGTTGCCTCAGCCGTGCCGCATATTTATGTCTGGTCGGGCATCTGGCAGAACGCCGGCTGGAGCACCATCCTCTTCATTGCCGTCCTGGCCAGCGTCGACCCCCAGCTGCACGAATCGGCCATTGTCGACGGCGCCTCGCGGTTCAAGCGGATCTGGTACATCGACATGCCGACGCTGGTGCCGACGATGGTGATCTGCCTGATCATGGATTTCGGCGGCATCATGAATGTCGGCTTCGAGAAGATCCTGCTGATGCAGAACAACCTGAACCTGTCGACCACCCAGGTCATCTCCACATATGTTTACCAGAAAGGCATCGCCGCCAGCCGGCCGGAATTCTCCTACACGGCGGCAATCGGCCTGTTCAACTCGGTAATCAGCTTCTTCCTGGTGGTCGTCGTCAACCGGATCGCCAAGTCGCTGAACCAGGCATCGCTGTGGTAAGGGGGACGAAATGATGAACCAGACAACCCGGCGCCGGATCCGCTACGGCCGCGAAGACCGGATCTTCTATACGCTCAATACCCTCCTGGTCACTTTCTTTCTGCTGATCACCCTCTATCCGATCCTGTGTCTCATCTCATCATCCATCTCCTCGCCCTATGCCGTTTATGCCGGCCAGGTGACCTTCTATCCGATCGGATTCAGCCTCAAGGGATTCAAGATGGTCTTCTCGAGCCAGAGCCTGATCTCCGGCTTCCTCAATTCCGTCTTCTATACGGTGGCCGGCACCTTCCTGAACGTCGTCACCACGATGATGGCCGGCTATGCAATGTCGCGCAAGCAGCTGATCGGCCGGTCCCTCCTGAACTTCTTCTTTGCTTTCACGATGTGGTTCAGCGGCGGCATCATCCCGTTCTACCTGCTGGTCCGCAACCTCGGGATCTTCAACACCCGCTGGGCGCTGCTGCTGCCGGGACTGATGAGCGTCTTCAACATGATTGTCTGCCGGACGTTCATCACCACCTCGATTCCGGAGGAGCTTTTCGAATCGGTTTCCATTGACGGCTGCGGCTATTTCCGCTATTTCACAGCCATCGTGCTGCCGCTTTCGAGTGCCATCATCGGCGTCCTGACCCTGTGGTACGCCATCGGCCATTGGAATGCCTATTTCAACGCTTTGATTTTCCTGTATGACAAGTCGCTGTTCCCGCTTCAGCTTTTCCTGCGCAACCTGCTGATCGAGAACAACGAGTTCGACTATACGATGGTCGACCTGCTGGATAAAAACAACCTGGGTGTGTCGGAGCTGATGAAGAACGCGCTGATCGTCGCCGCCTGCCTGCCGCTGTGGCTGCTGTATCCCTTCCTGCAGAAATATTTCGTCAAGGGCGTCATGATCGGCAGCATCAAGGGATAGAACGAATGGCGAAAAGCCGCGTTTGTAAATAAATGACTTGTTCTATGAATTCCCCAAAAGAACAACTGATTTCTTTACGACGCCTTGCATCCGAAATTATGCCATATGGCATAATGATATTAGGTAAGGAGGAAAAGTAATGAACAAGAGATCAATCCTGACCCTTTGCCTGGTGATTGCCCTGCTGCTGACGATGACCGCCTGTGCCGGTCAAACAACGACGACCACGGCCAAGCCGGCCGGTACGACCGCGGGCGGCACAACTGCAGCGGCGACGACCGCCAATGCCCTGGCCAAGATCGCCGACTCGGCCAATGTCAGTCCGAAAGGCCAATTCCCGATCGTCAAGAGCGGTATCAAGCTGACGGTGGCCACTCCCGTCAACGCCAAGGTCGAGAACATCGACACCAACGAGCTGACCAAATGGATCGAGTCCACATCCGGCATCGATCTGGTCTTCACCCAGCTGTCGCCCAACGATGCCCAGACCCAGATCAACCTGATGTTCACCTCCAAGCAGCTGCCGGACCTGGTCTGGGGTTACGGCTTCTCTTATGCGGCCTTGAGCGATTATGTCGACGGCGGCTATGTTGCCCCGCTGGATGATGAAATCGCCGCATACGGCCAGAATTACCAGGCTTTCCTGGACAAGGTCAGCGTCAAGAATGCCGAGGCCTATGTCAAGATCGACGGCAAGGTCTACGCTGTCCCGACCTGCACCGAACTGATCACCAATATCTATGCCGGTTACACCTTCCGTTATCAAGGCGCCTGGCTGGACAAACTCAAGCTGAAAGAACCGACCACCCTCGACGAGTTCTATGCCATGCTGGTCGCTTTCCGGGACCAGGATCCGAATGGCAACGGCAAGAAGGACGAAATCCCGATGGCCGGCTACAAGGACGCCAACCAGACGCTGCGCTACATCGGTAATTGCTTCCAGTACACCGATGCCAGCAACTTCCAGAAGGTCAACAACGGCAAGATTTCCTTTGTGGCCAACAACGACAAATTCAAGCAGACCATCCAGTACCTGAAGAAACTGGTCGATGAAAAGCTCTATGATCCGGCTTCCTTTACCCAGGACGCCGCCAGCCTGAAGACGACCAACAGCCAGGCCGATACCCTGGTCGGCGTCGACGCCAACGGCAACATGATATCATCGGTTTTTGATTCGACACTGGAACGCTACCATACCATGCAGCCGTTGGGCGCCCTGAAGGGGCCGGATGGCTACCAGTCCACGCCGATCCAGCCGGTCGCGATCAACCGGGCCATGATCATGACCACCGCCTGCAAGG
>JAEXPB010000495.1 GCA_023438965.1 Bacillota bacterium
GCTTTATATTTTGCTCTATGAAAGCTTGAAAAAGAACCTGGCCAGCGAAGATTACCGGGGCAGCTATCCGTTCTATTTCCATGATGTGCTGCGGCCGGTTGCCCTGGACTATTTCATCCAGAAAATCAACTTGTTGAATCCGGACCAGGTCAAGGTCTAGCCGATCAGAGTATCGACACGCGTTGCAAGTCATGCACCAGGTTCTGCGCGGCCATCCGGCCCATTTTCTCCGTCGCGCCCAGGGTTGAAGCGGCGGCATGCGAACCGATGACCAGGTTCTCCAGCGCGTACCAGCGCGGGTCTTCCAGCGGCTCGTGGCTGAACGCGTCAATGCCGGCGCCATAGATGCGCCTGTTCAACAGGGCATCAAACAGGGCGGCTTCGTCGATCAGACCGCCGCGCGCGGTATTGACCAGGATCGCCGTTGGCTTCATCCAGGCCAGCTGGCTGGCGCCAATGGCATTCTGGGTCTCCGGCAGCAGAGGCAGGTGCAGACTGATGAAGTCCGCCCGACGGCAAATGTCTTCCAGGGAGGCCTGCTCGATCCGATGCTCCAGGGCGAACGCTTCGTCCCAGACCGTATCGAAGGCCATGATCCGCATGTCAAAGCCGGCGGCGCGCTTGGCCAGCTTCTTGCCGATCGCGCCCAACCCGAGGATGCCCAGCGTTCGGCCGCTGACATCCAGCGTGGTGATCTTCTGCCAGCTGCCTTGCCGGCAATTGCGGTCGATGGTCATCACCTGCCGGGCGACGGCCAGCATCAGGGCGAAGGCGAAGTCGGCGACGGCATCGGCGTTGGCGCCGACCGTGCGCGAGACGGTGATCCCGCGCTGCCGGCAGATTTCGAGATCGATGTTGTCGACGCCGACGCCATATTTGGCGATGGCTTTCAGCTTGGGCGCGCTGCCGAGAACCCGGGCGGACAACGGATCGACGCCGATGACCACGCCTTCGCAATCGGCCACCAGCTCGATCAGCTGATCTTCGCTGAGGATGCCGCCGGTCGGATTGCGGACGATGTCCAGGCCGGCATCCCGGAGGATGGTCCAGACCTGGGGATCAGTTTTACCAAAAGAGCGGGGCGTAACCAGCACTTTCACGATCGATGTCACCTCATTTGCGCATAGCCATGGCCAGTTGATTGCACAATTCAAATTTATCACCGGTGATCGCGATATGGAAGACCTCGGCGATAACCTGCGTTGCATCTCCCTCCGCCCGGTTGCCTATCCGGCCGCTGAACAGTACAATGAACTTGTTCGGCGGCCGGCTTTTTTAATCGGCCGGCTCGGGGAGGGACCAGGATGCAAACACGACTAATTCCAGGAACGGACCTGCAGCCAAGTGTGCTCTGCTTCGGCGGCGGATCCCTGTGCCAGAGCGACTTCCAGCCGGAGGCCTTCCGCCTGCTGGACCAGTACCAGGATCTGGGCGGCAATTTCATCGATACGGCGAATGTTTATGGCAAATGGCTGCCGGCGGCCAGCAATATCAGCGAACGGTACATCGGCAGCTGGCTGGCCAGCCGCAAGAACCGCAACCGGATCGTCCTGGCCACCAAAGGCGGCCATCCGGATCTGGCGACGATGGGAGTGTCCCGCCTAAGCCGCCAGGATGTTCTGGCCGACCTGGATGAAAGCCTGAAATCACTGCAGACCGACTACATCGACCTCTATTGGCTGCATCGCGACGACGAAAACCGGCCGGTGGCTGAAATCCTGGGGTATCTGAATGACTTTGTCCGCAGCGGCAAGATCCGCTGGTTCGGCTGTTCCAATTGGAAACCGGCCCGGATCCGCGAAGCCATTGAACTGTCTGCCGCCGGCCGGCTGCAGGGCCTGGCTGCCAACCAGCTGCTCTGGAGCCTGGCGGAATACCGGCGCGATACACTCGGTGATCCGACCATGGTCGGCATGGATGAGGCGACCTGGCAGCTGCACCGGCAGGTCAATCTGGCGGCGGTACCCTATTCCTCGCAGGCGCACGGCTATTTCCAGAAGCTCGGGCAGATCGGCAAGGACCAGATCAAGCCCGATCTTCGCCGGATGTACGATCTGCCGGTCAACGATCGCCGGTTCGCGGCTATCGGACAGATGGCCGAGGAATTGCCATGCACGCTGGACGAATTAGTCCTGGGCTACCTGCTGGCGCAGCCGTTTCCGGTGTTTCCGATCATCGGAGCCCGGACGGCGGACCAACTGGCCTTAAGCATGAAGGCCGGCCAGCGGGTATGGGACGCCGCGGTCGGTGAGCGCCTGCGTGCGATCCGCTAAGCACGGGAGGAAGGAAACCAATGGATTATGATATCGTCATCCTGGGTGCTACTTGTGCCGCGCTGGGTTTGGCTGCCGGATTGCCGGCCGATGCCCGGACTTTACTGCTGGAGCCGACCGCCATGGTGGGCGCGGAGTTCATCCATGCTTTCCGACCGGGCTCGGACTGGCCGGAACAAGCGGATAGCGCGCCGGCGCAGGCGATTCTGGCCGCCATGCGGCGGGAGCAGCTGTTCCAGGATGGCGACTGCCGGATCTATTCGGCTGGTGCCATTTTCTGCGACGCCTGCCGGCAGCTGACCGCCGACCTGCTTCTCGAAACCGATCTGGTTGCCAGAACCAGAACCCAGGCCGGCTTTGACCTGCCAATTTGCAATACCCACGGGTTCAGCCAGATTAAGACCCGGTCGGTTATCGACACGACCGCCGCCGGCCTGACACCGGCTCCGAAATCCCTGAATGCCATACTGGCTGCCCGGCAGCCGAATCCGGATACTCCGGTGAATGTCGCTGGCGTCACTTTTCGGCGCGAAAATGATCCGCTTACGCCGACGGTTTTGATGAAGCTGACGTGTAAACCAGACGAGTCAATTTTCGCGGCCAGACACCGGTTAATCGAATGCTGGCAGGCGATGGCTGCGGATTGGCCGGACTGGCGGATAGCGACGATTGCCCTCGCTTTTGATCGGACGCCGGCTCAACCGGGTATGCTGACTGAGTCGCTCAGCCAGCCTGAGCCGGGCTTTTACTGCCTGCCATCAGCTGGTTTTGCCAATCCGCTGGCGGCAATTGACGCCGGCTATCGCTGGGGCAAGGGGTGGTCGCGATGATTTACCGTTGGCTGCAGGATGGTCATTTGCTGGAGTGTCCGGCCGAAGAACAGGTTTTTGAGCAGCATTACCAATTGATTGTAGCCGGCGCCGGTACGGCCGGTTCATATGCCATCCTGGCTGCCGCGGCCATGGGCGTCACGGTACTCGGCATCGACCGGAACGGCGGCATCGGCGGCATGGGCACCTATGGCTATGTTTCCGGCTATTATTATGGCGCTGCCGGCGGCCTCCATGTTGCCGTCGATCAGGAAGCCGAGCAATTGAAGGACGAGTTGTTCATCGACACGGTCGAGGCCAAGCGCTATCTGCTGGAGAAGAAGTCGCTGGCTGCCGGCGCCCGGCTGCTCCTGGAAGCCCGTCTCTGCGGTGTCTATCTCGAGGATTCAGCGGTGTGCGGCGTGAGCGTGCTGGCCGAGGGCCGGATTCGGCATTATTCCTGCACCGTCGCCATTGACGCCACTGCGGACGGCGATCTTTGCCGCTTGGTTGGCTGCGCTATGGAAAGCGGCCGGCAATCTGACGGCAAGATGCGGCCGTTCACCAGCGTTCAGGTCTGGCTGACGGCTGACGGCCAGATCGCCCGTACCAACCATGACAGCGGCTATGCCGATCAATATGATGTCCGGGCCTTGTCGCGGGCGATTCTGCAGGCGCATGCCAGCCAGCTGCTGGCGGAGTTCCGCAGCGACAAGGGCAAGATTCTTTTCCTGGCCCCGATGATCGGGATCCGGGAAGGCCGGCGAATCATGGCCGAGTATCAGCTGACCATGCCGGCGATCCTGAACGGCGAACTGGCACCTGACCCGCTGTTCTATGCCTACGCGGATTTCGACAAGCACGGCAAGGACAATGCCCTGGAGTCGGAGGTCCTCTGCGACTGGTATGTGGCCTGCAATTTGAGCACGGTCTGCGTCGCTGTGCCGGTGCCAGCCGCTTCGCTGATCCCGCGCGGCTGCCGTTCGCTGATCGTGGCCGGCCGGCATCTGGGCGTCGACCATGATACCGCCAGCCTGATTAGGATGAAACGCGACATGCACCGCTGCGGCGAAAGCGCCGGCGTGCTGGCTGCCTTGGCTATCCGGCAGGATGTCCAACCGTTGGATGTGCCGTATGCCGATATCAAGGCTCATCTGATGCGATCCGGTTGCCTGGATGCGGCTCATGCGGTCGGCAGGCGATTCGACGACCGGGACCGGCGCTGCAGCGTCGATCTCTTGTCGGACCCGGCGGAAATCCGGCGGGAACTAGCCAGTGAACGGCCCGGCATCGCCCTTTTCTCCTGTCAAAGATCCGGTGATGCTATTCGGCCTTCCTTGCGGGTGTGGCTCGCTGCCGGTGATCCGCTGCTGGCTGGCAATAGCGCAATCGCCTTGGCGCTGCTTGGCGATCCGGCCAGCCTGCCGGTCCTGCGCCGACTGATCCAGCACCGCGACAGCTTCTTTTTCAAAGATTGCCGGCGGACCAACCAGCTGCGCAGCGCGATTGCGATTTATCTGGTCGGCAAGCTGGGGGACATCGACAGCCTGCCTTTGCTGGAAGAAATCCTTTGCTTTGAGCAGGAAGGAGAAAAAGCACTCTATCGGGATATTCAGGAAACCAGTTATCAGTTCAATCCGACCAAGAATTTCAACGCGGTCTACTTTCAGATCGTCTCCCATGCCGCCATTGCGGTGCTCCGCATCAGCGAGTGCCATCCGGACACTGAGCCGCGCGGCCGGGACATCCTGGCCCGGGCTTTTGGCGACGACCGGCATATCCGGCTGACAACAACAATGCCGGCGGGGACCTACGAATACAGCCAGATGGATAATATTCGCGCCTATGTTCAACGCCGGATCGCCGGTTGACCAGCCGGAAGCGAGGCCAAACCAGGCTGATTATTCACCTGCTTTTCGCTTTTCTGTCAAATACCGGTCAGACAGCCGGACTAGAATGATAACCAGAAGGGAACAGGACAGCGAAAAATCAAGCTTCGGCTTTTGGATATAAAGCATGCAGCAGACCGGTCCGACCGGACGAACAGGTGTTGGCCCGTCGGTTCAACCCCCTGGCCGGGGAGGTGATCCATGATTCTTGAAACAGTTTAGAACATCACTTGCATTGATCTTGACAAATCCCCTTCATTATCCGATTTTTTTCGCCATAAGCAAACGATCCGCTTAGTCTGGCTGAGGCCGGACCGGGCGGATCGTTTTTGGCCAGCTGATTTCCGGCGTCGTTCTGGGCTGGCCGGATTACTCCGCTTCGTACTCGAACAAGGCCTCGGTCTCGACCGGGATATTGCCCGGCAGGACATTGACGCCGATCGCCGAGCGGGACGGCGCGCCGGCTTCCTCGCCAAAGAGCGCGACCAACAGGCTGCTGCCGCCATTGGCGACTTTGGGCTGATCATAAAAATCGTTGGCGCTGGCGACGAAGGTCGTGATCTTGACGGCAGACTTGACCTTGTTCAGGCTGCCGATCTGGGCTTCCAGCACCGCCAGTACATTCAGCATGCAGTTCCGGGCGCAGGCCTGCCCCTGATCGAGCGTCAGGTCGCTGCCCAGCTTGCCCTGGACCGTTACGCCGCCGATTGACGGTCCGCAGCCGGAAATGTAAATCAGGCCCGGCCCGAATTTCTTGCCCGGGGCGTAAATACCGCCCTTGGCTGGCGGCGGGGGCAGCTGCAATCCGAGTTCCTTGAGTTTCTGGTAAACGTCCATGGTGGTCATCTCCTTTTATTTGGTTAAAATCTGCGCTGCCGGAAAGCCGGTGCGCTTTTGATTGTGCCAAACGATTTCGCCATTCAAAAAAACCAGGTCCATACCGGTGCTGAGTTGCACCGGTGCGGCGAAATCAGCCTTGTCGGCGACGATTGCCGGGTTGAAGATGTTCAGGTCAGCCTGATAGCCGGCCCGGATCAGGCCGCGGTTCCGAATGCCGAATCGCGCGGCGGGCTGGCCGCTCATTTTATGGATCGCGGTTTCCAACGGCAGAACCCGACGTTCGATCACCAGATCACGGATCACGCGCGCGAAGGACCCATAAAGCCGGGGATGCGGATGATCCGGATTGCCGTACAGAGAATCCGAAATGACCATGGCGTATGGCAGCCGGGCGATCGCGTCGACATCGGCCTGAGC
>JAEXPB010000532.1 GCA_023438965.1 Bacillota bacterium
CCCTTGCCGAGATGCTCGCGGTAGATCGCCCGGATGTCGCTGCCGCAGATCGTCGAGGACTTGGTGCGGACCAGGACCTGGCCGAAGCCCGGCTCCGGGATTTCGACCTCCTTCATCAGGACGGTGCTGTTGCCCGGCAGATAGGCTGCCTTCATCGTGTTGCTCATGTGTTTGGTCCCCTTTCCATCGCTTGCCGGCGCGCAGGCCGTTGCTTGAATGCTTGTTGCGCTCAACGGCTGAGCCAGCCGCCGTCGACCGGCAGGTTGATGCCGTCGATATAATCGGAAGCCCGCGAGGCGAGGAAAATCGCCGCGCCGGCCATGTCGTCCGGCAGGCCCCAGCGTCCGGCCGGGATGCGCTCCAGGATCTGGCGGCTGCGCACCGGGTCGTTCATCAGGGCGACATTCATGTCGGTGTCGATGTAGCCCGGTGTGATGCAGTTGACGTTGACGCCCAGCGGCGCCCACTCGTTGGCCAGTGATTTGGTGAACTGGGCGACGGCGCCCTTGCTGCCGGCATAGGCCGGTATCTTCAAGCCGCCCTGGAAGGAAGCCAGCGAGGCGATGTTGATGATCTTGCCGTAGCCGCGGGCGATCATCCGCTTGCCGACGGCCTGGCACAGGAAGAAGACCGACTTGGCGTTGACGTTCATGATATAGTCCCAGTCGTTTTCCGGGAAGTCGACGCAGGGATGGCGCAGCTGGGCGCCGGCATTGTTGACCAGGATGTCGATTGTGCCGAAGTCGGCGACGATCTGGTCAACCAAACCCTGCAGGCCGCTGCAGTCGCTGAAGTCATAAGCATAAGCGCGGCAATGGACCCCATATTTTTCGATTTCAGCTACCGTCTCCGCCAGCGGATGGGAGCTGACGATGGCGATGTCGGCGCCGGCGTCGGCAAAGGCCAGGGCGATGCCCTTGCCGATGCCCTTGCTGCCGCCGGTGACCAGGGCGACCTTGCCGCGGATATCAAACAAATTCATGATCAACCCTCCCCTGTCATGCTGAACATGACCTTGATCGCGCCGGCCGGCACATCGAAGCCCCGGCGGGCTTCGTCAATCGGCAGGATGCAGTTCAGCAGCCGGCCGTAATCCGGATCCTGCGCTGCCAATGAACCGGCGATCTCGAAGTCGCGCCGGGCGCTGTTGCGGACGAACCGGATATCGAATTCACGGAACATGCCCTTCTGGAAATCCATCTGCGGCGGGATCTTGTAGCCGGCAACCAGGACAATGGTGCCGTTGATCTTGACCGCGTCCGGCAGGATGTCGATCACCGACTGATGGCCGGCGCAATCGAAGACGAACTCGGCGCCGTCGCCATTGGTCCGGTCATACAGCTGCTTCAGGGTGTCCGGGCTGGACTCGACGGTGTCAAAGCCCATCGACCGCGCCAGGTCCAGGCGAGCTGGGTCGCGCTCACAGACGATGATCTGTTTGGCGCCGAAATGCCGCAGAGTGATCGCGACCGACAAACCGATACCGCCGGCGCCGAAAACGATCGCCGGGTCGCCGGGTTTGTAGTTGCCCTGCCGCGCGGCGTGCACCGAAATGGCGATCGGTTCGATATAGGCCGCCAGCTGCGGCGGGATCCCCGCTTGAACCGGCACCAGGTGGGTTTCCGGCACCAGGATGTACTCAGCCATGCCGCCGTCCAGGTCGATACCGATGACCTTGAGCGTCTTGCAGACGTGGAACTGGCCGACGCGGCAGCGTTCGCAGGTGCCGCAGGCAATGAACGGATAGACGGCGACCAGCGTGCCCTCCGGAAGCGTCGGATGCGGCGAGGCTACAGTACCGGAGATCTCGTGCCCGAGGACCAGCGGTGCGCGGGCGCGCGGGTGGCGGCCGGCGAGGATGGTCTGGTCGGAACCGCAGATGCCGGCGTGGGAAACGCGGACCAGCGTCCAGCCCGGCCGGAGCGCCGGAATGGGAATATCCCGGACCGCCAGCTGTTTCGGGCCTTCGAAGACAATTGCTTTCATGGTGTTACCTTCCTTCCGAATACCCCGGGAAGGGTCTGGATTGACAGAAAACTGGGATACTAGTATGCTGTCGATATCAACATAAACGCTGACGCTGGATTTGTCAATGAGGTGAAACCTTGGATTTTCTGCTGGAAAACTACGCGCTGAGCGGCAGCTTGGAACGCGCCATTTATGATCGCCTGAAAGACGGCATCCTGAATCTCAAGCTGCAGCCGGGCGAGAAAATCAGCGAGATGAAGATCGCCGCGGCGATGAAATGCAGCCGGGCGCCGGTTCGCGACGCCTTCCGCCAGCTCAGGCACCAGGGATTCCTGGAAGTACGGCCGCAGGTCGGCACCTTTGTCCCGCTGATCGACCTGGTCGCCGCCGAGGAGGCCCGCTTCATCCGGGAGAGCCTGGAGGTGGCGGTGATCAAATGCGGTATCCGCGACGACAGCCTGGCCGGCGCCGTGCCCGAGCTGCAGCGCCTGATCGACGAACAGGACCAGGTTTACCGCCAGAAACAGTACGCGGAATTCTACCAGCTGGACACCCGTTTTCACGACCTGTTTTACACGGTGAGCGGCAAGGGCTTCGTCAACCGCCATATCGGCGATACCAACGCTCATTATACCCGGCTGCGCTTCCTGGCCATCCGCTACGATCGGCAGCCGGAAGACACGATCCGCCAGCATCAGGC
>JAEXPB010000544.1 GCA_023438965.1 Bacillota bacterium
CATTGGCATTGCCTTGCTTTCCTGCGCGCTGATCGGCGTCGTCATTTTCAACATGTTCCTGCAAAACCTGGAGCAAGCCGAACTAGCCAACAATCAACAGAAAATTGAAATTGCCGTCAAGGATATCGAAGCGCAGCTGGACATCATGCAATCGGTCTCCTATGCTATATCTTTTAATATCAAGTACCGGCCGCTCTATTTCCAGCAGAATAAATACTATGAAAAGCTGCTTTTAGAAGACTTCAGCAAATTCTGCGGTTATTCTCTGATCTCAGATCAATATTTTCTTTTATATCATGACTTGGACTCCATTTTTCTGTCTACCGGATTCACCAGTCCATCCGATGTTTTGTTTTCTGCAGTCTTGGGGATCTCCGATCCGGCAGCATTCAAAGCCCGGCTCAGCGATGTCCATTCCCCTGCTGTTATTCAGCCGGCAGACAATCAAACGATCTTCTTTGCCTTCCCCGTGCGGGCTACCGCCGACCGGTCAGCCGACGAAAATGCTACTTTATGCTTTGTTTCGCATACCGATATGCTGCTGGACCGCATTGCCTATATCACCGGCGATTTGGCCGGCGACCTATCGATATCAATCGATGATGTCCAACTGCTCCGCATGACAGCGAAAGCCCGGGCTAATGATCCGGTCTTAATAGCTATTTCACCGGACAGACGCGTGCAAATGACACTCGTTTTACCGCGCCAGAGCGTTTATGGCAAAATATCCAGTTTCCGGTTCATCAATCTGATCGCAATTTCACTTTTTGTCTTGTTGCTTGTAGGGCTGGCTGTCTTGATCGCCTATCGCAATTTCTTGCCAATTAAGCGGATCAATGCCCGTTTTAAAAAGGAGGATGGCACGCCCGAGCTAAAAAACGAGTTGCTCAGCATTGACCGAATGCTGTCCCTGGTTCAAGAGCGCAATGCGCAGACAACTGAGCAAATGGCCGAACAAATGCGTTTGCTGAAGGGGCAAAGCTTATATTTGCTGTTGAATGGCGATTCATCGAGCAACACGATGGAATTGTTGCGCCAACTGGGTGTCAAATTCCCCAATGAATGCCTGACCGTTATGCAGTGCTGCCTGCCCAAGCGTAAAAACGCACTGTCCGATCGTGAAGAAATGGAACTGTTCACCCTGATTGAGGATTTATCCAGTGAATACATCCTGTATTATGCTCTGAGAAGTAAACAGAACGATGCGATCATCGTCATTTTGAATTTGAAAGATGAGAGTCTGCTGGAAGAAGCAGCAGACTTGTTCAAATCCATGCTTGGATCCCGCGAAAAGCGATTCACGATTGGCATCGGCAGTGTCCACAATTCTGTCCATCACCTGCCGGCTGCCTTGATCGAGGCCATGTGTGATTGCGACAAACAAATCACCCATGGTAATACCGATCTGAAAAACAGGAATGGCTCGACCGATTCGCTTACCTATGATACGAAACAAATCGCCCGGATGCTGCGCGCCGTTCGCGCCGGCAATTCTGCTGAAGCTTGCGCCCATTTGGATGACTTTATTGCCCAGCTCCAGGATATCGAACCGTCCGTGCTGCTGCAGCGGTATATTTTCTCCGAAGTGTTGGTGGCGCTCGTTCAAACCGGCCGTGACCTGAAATTGTCAATTGGCCAGAGTCAGGTGAGCTCTGTACTGACCGCTTTAAACATAACTGCTTTCCGTGATGGCGTAGAGAGTATTTTAAAGGATCTGTGCCGGAAATCCGAAAGCCTGGAGACTAAAGATGATATCGATGTTTCCGGCGATGTTTTAAGTTATATCCAAGCCCATTATATAGAATATGATTTGAGTCTGGACAGGCTGGCTCAGGAATTCAGCCTGTCCGCCAACTACCTGAGTCGCCTGATCAAACAGGCGGCTGGCGAAAACTATAAAGATTATGTCATTCAACTCAAAATCGATCAGGCGAAGAAGCTGCTTGAAACCGGTCTCTCGGTGGCACTAACCTGTGAAAATGTCGGTTACGCCAATATTTCGCATTTCATCAAGACCTTCAAGCTGGTAACCGGACAAACACCTTCGAATTATAAGCGAAGCGTCTTGCAGGATGGCTTCCGGGCGACTGCCGGCTGCGATTCGGCTGCGCATGGCGATACTTAATAGACTATTCAGGCATGTACTGTTTATGAAGACAGTCGCCGGATTATCGCCGGACAGCCTTTACTTCAATTCCGCCTTTATCGTATCGAAACTATAACCGGGCACCACATTGCCGATGTCCTTCATCTTGGTTGCGGCTGAAACGGAGGACGGGATCTTGAATAGATCGTAGAAAGCCTTCTGCTCCAGGCCGACTGCCGTCGCCGCGTCGGCGATGGTCATCGAGCCCTTGACCCCGCTGACATCGACCTTCGTGCCGGCTGGGGCAGCGGCTGTCGTTCCGGCCGTACCGGCACCGGCGGTAGTTGTCGCTGTCGTAGCAGCAGGATTCATGACCTCGTCCGCCTTTTCTTTGGCGGCATCGAAATCATAACCGTATACCAGAGCCGATATACCGCTCATTTTCGTCGAAGCCGGCACTTCGGCCGGAATGTTCATGATGGTCCGGAATCTGTCCTCCGGAATCCCAACCGCTGCGGCGGCTTCGGTGATCGTCATGTAGCCCTTCAGTTCGGCGAAGGTGACGATTTCGCCCTGTTTGACCGACTCCGGCAGAATCTGGAAGACGCCGGCCAGCTGGGTGGCGATAATTGGCACGAAGAAGAACGCGGCCACCAGACCGATCATCGCCAGCGGGGAGAGGTTCTTGCGGAACGTTTTGGTCGCCAGGGCGCCCTTTTTCGGGCAAGCCGTTACGCATTCATTGCAGTTCAGGCATTCCGCCGAAGTCACGCACTGCATCTTCGCCACGTCGAGGTTGACCGGGCAGGCCTTGCTGCACAGGTTGCAGTGAATGCAGAGGTCGTTGTTGCGAACAACTTTGGTCGGGCTGAGTTTGCCGATCAAGGCATAAAAGGCGCCGGCCGGGCATAGGTATTTGCAGAAAAAGCGGTCATAGACGACCGATCCAATCAAGGTGATGCCCAGCAGGATGAATCCGACGATCGATAACGGGTCTTCAGCCAGGGTCGCCGGAATCGCCGTCAAGTGGCCATACGCCGCATAAGGGTCATAGCTGGACATCCAGAGCCGGCCGGTCCGCCAGGCCATGAACAGTGTCAAGGCCAGCACGGCATATTTTAAATAGCGCAGAACCCGGTCCGCTTTTGCCGGAACAACCGGCCGTTTCTTCCAGATTTTCCGGCCGATCCGGCCGAAAAATTCCTGCAGGGCGCCGAACGGGCAGAGCAAGCCGCAGAAGCTGCGCCGGAAGAGCAGGGCAATCACCACGGTCACGATCAGGATGATCAATGTACCCAGGTAGATCTTTTGGATATAAGTCCCGGAAATCAACAGGGCATAGAGGCTCTCCAGCGCGCCATAAGGACAAAGCGCATGGATGGACGGCGATTTGCCGCCGCCCCAGACCTGGTGCAGGAATGATTCGATGGTGACCCAGAGCAGGAGCAGGGCCAGCAGACCCCAACGGACCCAGCGGGCGATTTTATTTTTCGGCATGCGTCAGATCATCCTTTCATCTCTCAGTTATTATCAAAATAAAAAGTTCTCGGTTATTCTTAGAATAATGGTTAATTGTATGAGAATTGTGAAGATCTGATGCTTGAAAAAAGAAATTGCCCGCAATCACTCTTCGGCATTAAAGGCCTGCATCGGGCAGAAGCGGAGGCATTTCCGGCATTGGATGCATTTTGATTGATCGATGGCCGGCAGGCCATATCCTTCTTGACTGATCGCGCTGACCGGACAGATCCGCATGGCCGGGCAACGGTGATTTTGGGGGCAGGATAGGGCATCAACGGTAATTTTCATGTTCATCACTCCAAATTTCGATTTGACCTGATGGCGTTATCTTAACAGGCTTGAGCAACACCGACTGTGACATTATTACATGTGGAAAACGCCATCCCCGGGCGTTGCCTGATTGCCGGGCATGGTATATGGTATAATGATGGGTATGGCCAATCGGGCTTCAATTGTCTGCATCGCCGGGATCATTCGTCAAGCCGGCCGGCCCGGAAAGGAATCGTCAGCCATGTCCATTATTCTGCGCGAATACCGGCCGGAAGATCTCCCGGCCATGACCGGCATCTGGAACGAAATCGTCGCTGCGGCCAACGCTTTTCCGCAGACTGATCCCTTGTCCGAGACAGAGGCACGGACGTTTTTCGCCGACCAGGACTATACAGGCGTCGCTGCGGCGGACGACAAGGTACTGGGGCTCTACATCCTGCACCCCAACAACATCGGCCGCTGCAGCCATATTGCCAACGCGTCCTTCGCGGTCGGCAGCCAGTCTCGCGGCAAGGGGGTCGGCGAACTGCTGGTCCGCGACTGCCTGTCCCAGGGGAAACGGCTCGGTTTCCGTATCTTGCAATTCAATGCGGTTCTCGAAATTAACACCGTTGCCAATCATTTGTATGAAAAGCTGGGCTTTCACAAGCTAGGCACCATACCCGGCGGTTTTCGGCTGAACGACGGCGAATACACGGCGATCAACCTGTACTACATCGAACTGGCCTAATCGAAACCGCTGATAATCCGATAGCAATTATTTCACCTGATTTATCAGGAACTTATCCTGCTGCGCTGCCACTATTTACTGTCTTTGCCGAGTGGCCTAAGATCAGCTTGAGAGGCTTGCGCAGCCTTTCCAGGTTATGCCGACGCATGGCCGAGGTTTTTCCATTGGCCGAAAAGGAGGATAGGAAGTATGATCACATCGGCAGAAGTCAAAGAATTTGCCAAACAGCATGGCGCCGACGTCGTGGGCATCGGCAGCATGGATCGCTTCGAGGGCGCTCCGAAAGAAATGGATCCGCGGTATATTTTCCCGGAAGCCAAGTCCATCGTCGGGCTGGCTTTCCGCATCCACCGCGGCTGCTTCCGCGGCATTGAAGAGGGCACCTTCTTCGGCGCCTATCCATCGATGGGCTACTCCGGCATCAATTACCGCGACGCGCCAATCACGCTGCGCGCCCTGTGCAACTGGGTCGAGGACGAGGGCTATGAAGCCGTACCGATCCAGAACATGCTGATCGGCACTTCCTATAACATGCATTCCAGCGGGGTCAACGACAATCTGCAGACCCGGCCGGTTGCGCCGGACAAGCCGGCGCCGGATGTCGCAATCCATTTTCGCATCGCCGCCTACATTTGCGGCATGGGTGAAATCGGCTACAGCAAAATTTTCTTGACGCCGCAATTCGGACCCCGGCAGCGTTTCGCCTTCATGCTCACCGATCTGGAACTCGAACCGGATCCGATTTATGCCGGTCCGCCGTTGTGCGACCGGTGCCTGGAATGCGTCAGGCAGTGCACGGTCGGCGCCATCAGCCGCCAGGATACCGTGAAGGTTACGGTCGCCGGTCATGAGCTGGAGTGGGGCCGATTGGACGAAACCGCCTGCAGCGGCGGCTACTGCGGTGCCAATCCGCATTACAATCCGTTTGCCCCGGCTGATTTCGACATGCAGGAAGCGCTCAAGAAACCGTATGGCGCCGGCAAGATCCCCTACAATGTCAGTTCATCAAACAGTTTCCATCTGCCGGGTGCGGTCGAGGGCGCCCGCGGCTGCATCCGGGCCTGCTTCATCCATCTGGAAGAAACCGGCAAGGTCAGCAACCAGTTCAAACATCCGTTCCGGAAACGGGAGCCCTGGAAGCTCTGAACATCAGGCCATCCGGCCGACCATTTCGGCGCGCACCTCGTACTTGAGCAGCCCCTTGGTCAGGTAATTGTAGACTTCATTGATCGTGTTGGCGCCCAGCATCTGCCGGCCATTCTGCGTATGGCCGCCGGCGATGTGCGGCGTCAGCACGACATTGTCCAGGGTGCGGAACGGATGGTCCGGCGCCGGCGGCTCCGGATCGGTTACATCCAGGCAGGCGAAGATCCGGCCGGTCTGCAGTTCGCAAATCAAGGCCGCTTCTTCGATCAGCATGCCGCGCGCGGTGTTGATCAGCAAGGCGCCGTCCGGCAGCAGCGGCAGATTGCTCTGGTTGAGCAACCAGCGGCAATCCGGATTGGCCGGCGCATGCAGGGTCACGACATCGCTGGTCGCCAGCAGCGTGTCCAGCGGCAGGCAGGTGACGCCCAGTTCCCGGGCATCGTGCGCGGAGATGTAGGGATCATAAAGTTGAATCTGGCAGCGGAAGGGCTTGAGGATCTTGATCACTTCCCGGCCGACCAGCGAAGCGCCGACGACGCCGACTGTCAGGCCATCCAGCCGGCGGGTGGCGAAGCGCGATTTCTCGCCGCCGCTCCATTGGCCGTCCCGGGTGGAGCGGGCAAAACCCCAGAGCTGCTTGAGTGAGGTCAGGATCAGCGCCAGGGTCGTCTGCGCGACGTCCTCCGCAATGACCGGCGCGTTGCTGGTCAACCGGCATGGCCGCTGCCAGAAGCTGGCCGGGACCAGGCTCTTGATGCTGCCGGCAGCGTGGGCGATCAACCGCAAAGAAGACGCCGCATCCAGAAGCGCATCGGAGAAAGCCGGCGTGCCCCAGCAGGTGATGACCGCATCGGCGCCGGGGACAATCTCGAGCAGGTAATCCGGCGTAATATCCGCCGGCAAGCGGTCGATCGGGTTGAAATCGGCAAAACTGGCCAGGAAGTCCAGGTCTTCGGCCTGGAAAAGGCTGTCGGCCAGTGACCGCTTG
>JAEXPB010000158.1 GCA_023438965.1 Bacillota bacterium
AACTAGACCTGCCGGTTCAGCCGACCGATGCGGCCGCGGCGGTTTTGAACGAGAACATACCCACGCCAGCCGTCAAGAGAACCAGGACCCGGGGCCGGAAACAACCTGTCGCCGCAGATGAATCAGCTGTCGCTGAACCTGCCGTTGCGGAGGCATTGGCTGTCGCCGAACCTGCCGCCGTGCCGGCAGCGGCAATTGCCGAACCGACGGCCGCAATTGCCGTTGCTGCCACAGAGTCTGCCAGCGCACCGCAAGAGGGTAAAATGGCCAGCCGCACCCGGAGCCGTCGTCGGACGATTCAAGCCGAACCGGCATCAACACCCGGCGAACAGCCGGAAACACCGATTGCACCACCGGCGATAGAAACGGCCATGCCAGCGGCAATTGAAACATCCCAGCCGATCGGCCAACTCCCGGCTGCGGAAGCCGCGCCGGCTGTCCAGCCGCGCGAAACTCCGGCGACTGGCCGCAGCGGTCGCACCCCCGGCCGGAAACCGCGCCAAACAGCCTCAACCGGCACAGAACAGCCGTCGATCCAAGAAGTAGCGCCAACGCAGCTCAGCCAACCCGCCCCGGCTGTTGAACCGGCTGCGATCCCGGCCGGGAACCTGACCGCGGTGCCGGATGTCAAACCGGAATTATCGCCGGAGGCTGCCGAAGCCGCATCCGATCTGGAGCTCGCTCAGACCGACGCGGAAATCCATCGCGTGCCGCCGCATCATACTCTGGCGCCCAGCCATCCTGGACAACGTCGTACGCGAGTCATTGGCAATCCGCCGGAAACACCGCCGCAGTCACCGGTCGAACAACCGTCTGTTAGCCGTTCCGGACCAACTCGCTCTCCGCAAGGCTCCGTCCGACCCGCCGGACGTCCATTCCGGCCGGGCATGCCCGGCAGCCGGCCAACCGGGGAGCTGAATCGCCCGTCTGCCCATCCTTATCCCTCGGGTGCCAGCCAGGAACCGGCCGTCTTATCTGATGTCCGCCTGGGCGGTGCCGAACCATTGGCAGACGAAAGTGAAGCCGAAGCGACAGCCGCTATCATTCCGATTTTGCCGGCGCTGGAGGGCGAGGCTGCCAAAGCGGCTCATCCGGCTGTCGAAACCGGCGATGTGCAGGCCGGTGTACTGGAAATCATGCCGGATGGATATGGCTTCCTGCGTAAGGAAAATTATCTGCAGGGCAACAAAGACATTTATGTACCGCCGCAATATATCCGCCGGTTTGGCTTGCGTCCCGGCGACTTTATCACCGGACCGGTCAAGCTGCAGCGGGAAAGTGACCGCTACCAGGCTTTGCTCTATATCAAGGATGTCAACGGCCTGCCGCCGGAAAAAATGCTGCGCCGCCCGCATTTTGACCGGTTGACGCCGATTTATCCGGATGAGCGCTTTGTTCTCGAAACTGTGCGGACTGAGCTGTCAACCCGGATTATCGACTTGGTGGCACCGATCGGCAAGGGCCAGCGCGGTATGATCGTGTCACCGCCGAAGGCCGGCAAGACCATCCTGCTGCAGAAAATAGCCAATGCCATCAGCACGAACAATCCGGATGTCAAGCTGATTGTCCTGCTGATCGATGAACGTCCGGAAGAAGTCACCGACATGCAGCGCTCGATCAAAGGTGAGGTTGTATTTTCGACTTTTGACAAGACACCGGAAAATCACACCAAAGTGACCGAATTGGTTCTCGAGCGCGCCATGCGCCTGGTTGAACTGAAGCAGGATGTCGTTATCCTCCTCGACAGCATGACGCGCCTGGCCCGAGCCTACAACCTGACAATCAATCCGACTGGCCGCACCCTTTCCGGCGGTCTTGATCCGGGCGCCCTGTATGGTCCGAAGCGATTCTTCGGCGCGGCGCGCAACATCGAGAACGGCGGCAGCCTGACAATCATCGCCACCTCGCTGATTGAAACCGGATCCCGCATGGACGAAGTCATTTTCGAGGAATTCAAGGGCACCGGCACCATGGAAGTGTATCTGGACCGCAAGATGTCTGAAAAGCGCATCTTCCCGGCTATCGACATCAACAAGTCGGGTACCCGTCGCGAGGAACTGCTGATGTCCAGCAAGGAACTCGACGCGGTCTGGACTATCCGCAAGGCTTTCAGCCAGCTGGAAAACACCGCCGTGACCGAAGCGATCATCAATTTGCTCTTGAAGACCAAAAACAACGAGCATTTCATCGCATCCGTCAATGTTTCATTCAATGACAAAAATGTCTTCGAAGCGATGCGCGGCGTCCGGCCGCAGGATGCCGCCCAGAATCAGAACCAGGGCCAGAACCAGGGGCCAGGCGGCCGCGGCGGCTCCAGCTATGGCGGCGGCTATAATACAACCGGCTACAGCAGCAATTACCGCCGTCAGCAATCGAACGATGATGATTGACAAATGCCGGAAAATGTAATAAAATCTACTGCGCAACGTCTGATTCTGGTGTGGCATACGTATCTAGCCTTTAGCGGGATACGCGCCGCAACCCATGGAAGGTGAGAGAAATGAAACAGGGTATTCATCCCAAATTTGGCAAGTCGATCGTGAAATGTGCCTGCGGTGAAACCTTCGAAACCTTATCCGTTAAGCCGACCCTTAATGTGGATATTTGTTCGAAGTGCCATCCATTCTATACCGGACGCCAGAAGCTGGTTGATACCGGCGGACGCGTGGACAAGTTCAAGAAGAGAATGGAGCAGAAATAATCCTGCAACCTGGGAGGGAGGCTTTGACAGATAAGCCTCCCTTTTGCATCACGACCATTTGCCGTTCGGTCTTTTCCGGCGGCAGGAAGGAACAAGCATGAAAAAGAACCAGACGGACAACCCGTCGGCTACGGCCCAAACCACGCGTTCTTGCGGCAAGAAGACAACCATCGGCGGGCAGGCTCTGATCGAAGGTTTGATGATGATCGGACCGACCAAGAAGGCGATGGCCATCCGCAAGCCGGATGGCACCATTTATCTGGAAGAAATGCCGGCGACCCGTTTCACCGGAGCGGCCAATCTGCTTTTCATCCGGGGATCGGTCCGCATGTTCCAGCAGCTGGTAACCGGCACCCGCGCTTTGCTGCGTTCGGCCGAATTCGTCGAGGATGAAACACCTGCGGCGGAAACCGCTGGCAGTGAGACCGGCGACGGCGCTCCGGACGGCAGCCTGCCGAATGACGGCCCAACCGGCAAGAAAGAGCAGGCCAATCCGATTTCCGCCTGGTTCGATCGGCTGTTTGATCGGCATAAGGACCTGATGCTCTATATTTCGGCTATCCTGGGCATTCTGTTCAGCGTCGGCTTGTTCATCCTGCTGCCCAATCTGATCACCAGCCTGATCGGGAAAGTGAGCGGCATGGACTACAACCATGGCGCCGGCTCGATGATCCTGCGGAATCTGCTTGAAGGGGTGATCCGGATTGCCATTTTTGTCGGGTATCTGGCTCTGGCATCCCGCATGAAAGATATTCAGCGGGTCTGGATGTACCATGGCGCCGAACATAAAGCTGTGGCCTGCTATGAAGACCGCCATGACTTGATTGTCGACAATGTCCGCCAATATAGTCGTTTTCACCCGCGCTGCGGGACTGCTTTCATGTTCATTGTCATCCTGGTCAGTATTGTTGTCTTTTCTTTTTTTGGTTGGTGGGCACCTTGGATCAATCTGTTGATCCGGTTCGCTCTTGTGCCGCTGGTTGCGGGCATCGCCTATGAAATTATCCGCTTGGCCGGCCGATATGACAATCCGCTGACCCGAGCCATAGCCGCTCCCGGCTTGTGGCTGCAGCGCCTGACGACGGCCGAGCCGGACGACAGCATGCTGGAAGTGGCAATTGCCGCACTGCAGGCTGTTGTCCCAGAGCAGTCGCAAAGCGACCAATGGTAAGCGCACGGTACGATAACTGATATGGCCCTGCCACTGCGACAATTGCATCAGGAGATCAGCCGCAGCCTGCAGGAGGCCGACATCGAGCAACCGCGGCGCGAAGCGGCTCTGATTCTCAGCCATTTTCTCGGCCTGCCGCTGGCTGGCATCTATGCCAATGCCGGGATGGCTATAGAACCGGACCGGGCCGCCTTGGTTCGCGATGCCGGTCGTCGACGTGCCCAGCATGTGCCGTTGGCTTACCTGCTGGGAGAGATCGAATTCTCCGGCTTGACTTTCAAAGTTGGACCTGGCGTCCTGGTTCCGCGTGCCGATAGCGAGATCCTGGTCGAAAAGGGACTGGAGTCCTGCCAGCGGATACCGCGTCGGGATCGGCCGCTGCATATTCTGGATATCTGTACGGGAACCGGCTGCATCGGCATCAGCCTGACGGTCCGTTTACGGCAGACCGGTCGTGCGGCCAGACTTTGGCTGACCGAAATAGACCCCGCTGCCGCCGGTTATGCCCAAGCCAATCTGGTCCGGCATGACCTGACGGCAGAAACGGTTTTAGCCATGACCGACTTGTTCCCGTCCGACAGATCCCGGCGCTGGGATCTGATTCTGGCCAATCCGCCCTATATTGTCCGACCGGTCATTGCCACGCTGATGCCGGAGGTGCGTTGCTACGAACCGCTGGCGGCTCTGGATGGCGGTCCGGATGGCTTGGACTTCTATCGCCGGTTGATCGACGGGGCTGCCGACCGGTTGGAACCGGGAGGTTGCTTGTTAGTGGAACATGGCTATGACCAGGCGGGACCAGTGACGGAATTGATTGCTAAAAATGGCCAGTTCGAGCTGATCCCAACAGTCGCTGATTATGGCGGCCGGCCCAGGGTCAGCGGCGGCTGGCGCCGTTAAAGCGCGAGGAGGTTTTTATGCCTGCTAAATTTTACCTCTATCCGTTTCAGGTTGGTGAAATCGTACATTTGAAAAAACAGCATCCCTGCGGCGGCTGGCTTTGGACCGTCCAACGTGTCGGAGCGGATATCGCCTTGAAATGCCAGACTTGCGGGCATCTCCTGGTGATGCCCCGCCAGCGGCTGGAGAAGTCGTTAAAATCTGTGCAGGCGCCGGCCGGCCAGACTGCTCCGCCACAAACCTGATCAGGCCATTTGGTCCATCAGGAGCGCCATGGGCGATGACTGGTCCCACAGCTGCTGCCAGCTCTCCGCCAGCATCTGGCTGAAGTCGGATGCTTGATTCCGGTTTCTGGATGTTTGAAGCTTAGCCTTCGGAATTTTATTCCGGAGGCATTTTTGATTTTCTATGATTTGATGAGACGATACATGATTATTGAGTAGTTGATATAATGTATTCATATTTATATTAGCCTCCTGATAAATTCGAATAATGATATTATAAAATACAATACATAATAATGCAAACCATTTATCGTCAATTATCTATTACTGTAAGGGGTGAATGTACAATCCACTCGTCATTGTGTACAATGTAATCAGCAATATCAGGAGGAACGCCCAACATGAACGAGCAGCTTGACCAATTGAACCAATGGCTGACCGGTATGGAAAACAAGCATCCGGCGGAATGGGACCTTTTGCCGGATATCGGCCTGTACATGGACCAGGTGCAGACCTACATCGAGCGTCAGCTGACCTTGTACCGGCGGGATGACAATGACCATTTGCTGACCCCGGCGATGATCAATAATTATATTAAGGATAACCTGATTCCCCGGGCGGAGACTAAAAAGTACAATCCCGTTCATTTGGCGCTCTTGATCATGATCGGCACCTTGAAGCAGGTCATGTCAATTCCAACGCTGACCCAATTGCTGTCCGCCTGCCGCGACTCGGCGGAAGTTGAAGCTTTATACGGCCATTTCCTCCAGATCCAGCGCGAATCCCTACGTGAAAATGCCGGTCAGGTTCTTGGCGAGACTCAGGCGTTGACGGGCGGGGAAGAAACGGGTTTCGATGCAGCCAGCGAAGCCGCCCTGCGCAATATTGCTTTGGAGCTGGGCATTGAGGCGCGGACGAGAATTCTGATCGCCGAAAAGATCATCAGCCTGCTGCCGGACAAACGGAAAGAAAAAGAAAAAGAGAAAGAAAAGAAGTAAGTATCCGATCGGCTGATTCATTTGCCGGATTTGTGACCGCGGCTGACAAAAGACCTGGAATCGGTTCTGACGCAACCGATTCCAGGTCTTATTCCATAATTCAGAACAAATTGATTATGATAAGGTAAAATGAGCCTCCGGATCAGCCGGCCTGCTCGACAGCGACAGCAACAGCGACTGTGGCGCCGACCATCGGGTTGTTGCCCATGCCCAGGAAGCCCATCATCTC
>JAEXPB010000168.1 GCA_023438965.1 Bacillota bacterium
GGTGTGGACAGGGGCAGGATGATCATGAACAGGACCTGCATCGGATTGGCGCCGTCCAGCAGGGCCGATTCCTCCAGGGATGCCGGCAGGGACTGGAAGTAATTGCGCAGGATGAACATATTGTAGGCGCTCATCGCGCCGGGGATGACCAGGGCCCAGAAGGTGTCGAGCAGACCCAGGTCGCGGATGACCAGATAGGTCGGGATGATGCCGCCGCCGAACAGCATCGTGAAGAAGATCATCAGGGAGAACAGATTGCGGCCGCGAAAGCGATGCAGGGAAAGCGGATAGGCGGTCAGGGCGCTGACCACGACACTGATCAGCGTGCCGACCAGGGTCCGAAGAATGGTGTTCTTGTAGGCGATAAAGATCATCTGGGTTTTGAACAGCAGCTTGTAGCCAATGAATGAAACGCTGCGCGGCCACAGAAACAAGCCGCCGGTCATCGACGCATGCGAATCGCTGATCGAATACATCAGGACGTGCCAGAACGGATAGAGTGTGGAAAAAGCGATAATGATCAGCAGTGCACCGTTTATGATATCCACCAGGCGATCGCCTGCAGTTTTCTTGATCATGGGTGTTCCCTCCAGTATGCTCGCGCTGCCGCTTACTTTTCTTTGCGCTGCATGATGCCGCTGCCGGGGTCTACCCGGTTGGCGATCATGTTGGTGATGATGACCAGGACCAGGCCGATGCCGGACTGGAAGAGGCCGGCGGCCGTTGCCAGCTTGAAGTTGCGCTGCTCGAGGCCCAGGGTGTAGACATAGGTGTCGATGATGTCGGCAACCGAGATGACCAGCGGGTTGGAGATGGCGAAGATCTGGTCGAAGCCGGCGTACATGACTTCGCCGACGCGGAAGATCAGCAGGATGATGATCGTCGACCGCAGCGAGGCCAGCGTGACGTGCCACATCTGCTTGAAGCGTCCGGCGCCGTCGATGGCGGCGGCTTCATACTGGTCGCGCTCGATTCCGGCGATGGCCGCCAGGTAGACGATCGTGCCCATGCCGGCGTTCTTCCAGACATGCGACCAGACGATCAGCCAGCGGAAATTCTCCTTGTTGGTCAGGACATTGGGCATCTCGCCCTTGTAGCCCAGCCAGGTCAGCAAGCCCTGGATCGCGCCGCTGCCCGGGGCGAAGATGGCGAACAGCAAGCCGTTGATCACCACCCAGGACACGAAGTTCGGCAGGATGACCGAGGTTTGGATCGTTTTCTTGAATTTGCTGTTGGCGATTTCATTGATCATCAGGGACAGGATGATCGGGATCGGGAAGCCGAAGATCAATTTCAGGAAGCTGATGACAATATTGTTGTTCAAGGCCCGAATGAAGCCTTGGCGGCTGAAAAGATCGACAAAGTTTTCGAAACCGACCCAGGGGGCATTGGCAAAGCCACTGAAAATGTTGTAATCGCGGAAAGCGATCGTGACGCCATACATCGGCCAGTATTTGAAGATCAGGATGTAAGCAAGGCCCGGCACAATCATCAGGTAAAGCATGTAAACACGCCGGAAATACCTCAGAAAGCCGGTCAGCCGGTTCTTGGCTCGGGGGGCGGTCTGGTTGGGTACAGTTTGCATCTTCATGACGAACGCTCCAAATAGTGATTGCGGGGCCGATAACACCGTCGGTAGCTTTACTTTACCGCAAACACAAAAACATTTCAAGTCCATTTTTTGATTTGATAAAAATTACTTTTATCAATTTACCTGATTATATTCCGGCAGGAATTTTCTGTGTACATTATTAGATCGATAGCATACGATATTGAACATATTTGCGCGCATTGCCCATTCCATGATAATATTGCTGATATTTTTTACTAATCTCGAAAAATGTTTTGACACTTTTATATTGACTTCATTCGAGAATTTCGGCTATACTGGGTCTATAGCAGGCTAATGCATCATCCTATACCTTCTTTGGATGCGAACAATTATAAATGAGGTGTTTATATGAGTTTCATGTTCAACCCCTTTCCTTATGATGACCCGAATGCGATCAACCGCATCGCCTTTGACGCGGCACAGAAAGCGGTCATCACCCGGTGCACCCGCGAATCGGCCAAGGCGGTCGCCGCAGCGATCCAGAAGATCATCGCCGGCCAGGCCAATGCCATCATCGGCATCGACGGCTATATCAGCGCACCGGTCGGGCAGCTGGCCGGGCTGGTCGCCATCTGCAGTGAGGAACTGGGCATACCGGTCAAGCTGATGGACACGCGATCGCTGTTCCTGAGCGCCGACATCCTGACCGAGAAGCTGCGCCCATATCTGCCGGAAGACCGGGTTACCGATCCGGTCCTGTTGTTCGGCTCGATATTTAAAGAAGGCTATGCCGGTTTGATGTCGCCGGACACCATCGCCGCCCTGAGGAATGATATTGAAGCTTTCCGCCAGACCGGCACCGGATTGCTGATCGTACACGGCAATGCCGCCCTGCTTGATCCGTTCATTGGCCTTTACGACCGCAAACTGTACGTCGATGTCACCCAGAAACGCACGATACTCAATTTCCGTGGCGGTAAATGCACCAATCTCGGTGCCAACGGTTTCATGACCGTGAACGAGATGCTGCGCCGGGCCTATTACATCGACTTTGAAGTGGCCGGCGAACTCCGCGGCCACTTGATCCGGCACAACCTGATCGATTTTTACCTGACGGGTGACTATGAAGACCAGATGCAGATGATCCCGCTGGCCACACTCAAGTCCCTGTTCCGGACCATGGTCACCTATCCGCTGCGCTGCCGGCCGGTTTACATCGAAGGTGTCTGGGGCGGTTTCTTCGTTCAGCGCCTGCGCAATCTGCCGAAAGAAATGAAAAACTGCGCCTGGGTTTTCGACCTGATCCCGATGGAAGTCTCCATCGTCGCGGATCTTGACGGGCTGCAGCTGGAATTCCCGTATTACTGCTTCGTCCAGACCGTCGGCGAAGAACTGATGGGCGCCAAGTGCGTACGCAAGTTCAACGGCTACTTCCCGATCCGGTTCAATTATGACGACACCTATCACAGCAGCGGCAACATGTCGATCCAGGTCCACCCGGACGCCGACTATGTCCGCACTCACAACAAGGAACTCGGTCGCCAGGACGAAAGCTATTATATCGTCACGACCGGCCAGAAGGCCAAGACATATATTGGCTTCAAAGATGAAGCCAACGTCGAGGACTTCATCGAAAAAGCCCGCCGGGCCGAGCAATTCGGCGAAGACTTCGACCATGACCAGTTCGTCAACTCCGTCCCGTCGCGACCTGGTCTGCAATTCATGCTGCCGGCCGGCACTATCCATTCCTCCGGCCGCAACCAGGTCATCCTGGAGATCGGCAGCCTGACCATCGGGTCCTATACCTATAAAATGTACGACTACATGCGCAAGGACCTGGAAGGCAAACTCCGCCCGATCCACACTTTCCATGGCGACAAGGTTCTGCGTCGCGATTTCCGGGCCAGCTGGGTCAAGCAGAACCTGGTCCAGCAACCGCGAATTGTCCGCGAGGGCGACGGCTGGCAGGAAATCATCGTCGGCGAACACGATCTGCTGTATTTCACGTTGCGCAACCTGGTCTTCAGCAAGAAGATCGAGGACGCCGCCACCGACCGTTTCCACGTCCTGTCCCTGGTCGACGGCGAGAAAGTCCTGATCCGCTCCCTGACCGATCCGACCCGCAGCTTCGAGCAGAACTACCTCGACATCGTGGTCATCCCGGCTTCGTTCGGGCCGTATGAAGTCATCAATCAGGGTGTCGGCACAGTCGTTGTCCACAAAACCATGCTGAAGGACGGTTTTGAGCTTGAAACCCGATAATCACTGCATCCTGGCCGTCGACGCCGGCGGCACCTTTCTCAAGGCCGCGCTGGTTCTCACCGGCGGGTCGATCGCTGAAGGCACGGCCTTCAAGGTGCCGGTTGATTCCGGCGGTCCGCTGGACGCCATCCGCGAGTCCTATGTCGGACTGGCCGCCCGCGGCCGTGCGCTGGCCGACCAGCGGCAGCTGATCCTGGACGGCATCGGGGTCTGCATCCCGGGTCCTTTTCAATATCAGGAAGGTTACTGCCTGATGACCCACAAATACCAGTCCATCTACAAGGTGCCGATGCGCCCCTGGTTCGAGGCCGGCGCCGGACCGTTGCCGGTCCGTTTTGTGCACGATTCGACGGCCTACCTGCTGGGCGAAACCTGGGGCGACCTGTACGCCGGTTTCGCGCGGATCGGCTGCGTTCTGCTCGGTACCGGCCTGGGGTTCGCCTCCTGGCTGGATGGCCGGATTTTCAGCAATCCCCAGGGCGGCCCGGGCATCAGCATCTATGCCCGTCCCTACCGGGAAGGCACCGCGGAGGACTATGTCTCGCGGCGGGGCATCATCAACCGCTATCGCGCCTATTTCCCCGACAGCACGCTGGATGTGCGCGACATCGACATTCTGGCCCGGAACGGCCAGGCGGAGGCGATCGACGTCTGGCAGGACACCGGCGTTTTCCTGGCCGAAATCCTGCACGAGATCCTGCGGGAGCATCACTTCGAGGCACTGCTGCTGGGCGGCCAGATCAGCAAGGGCGCCGATCTGTTCCTGCCTGAGCTGAAAGCCGGTCTGGCGGATCTTCCCTCTCTGCGTTTGATCTGCCCGGTGGTCCGCATGGACGATGCACCGTTGCTGGGGGTCGCCCGCGCCTGCTGGTATCCATAAGCGGGTGGTAATTGGCATGAAAAGCTGATATATTACCAATTATCTGTCGATTTCGAGTTTTTCAGCAGTATTGCAGAAAGAAGGTCCCGGAAAATGGTCGGCTGCATGTTATTGATTCAGGAAATGTCCAATTCGCTGACTGTCAAGGAACAGCAGGTCGCATCCTACATTCTTGACTATCCGGGGGATGTCGTGAAGATGTCCATCGATGAGCTGGCCGCCGCGTGCAACGTCAGTATTTCGTCGGTTGTCCGCCTCTGCAAGACTCTCGGCTACTCCGGCTACAAGGAATTGTGCCGCGTCTTGTCGGCCGACCTGGCCATGAACCAGCAGGATTCGATCACCTATTCCGATGTCCGGCCCGGCGACTCGATCACCAACATCATCCGCAGCGTCAGCATGAGCAACATCAAGGCGATCGAGAACACGATGGCCGTGCTGGACGAAGCGGAAATCGTCAAGGCCGTCGAAGTGCTGTGCAAGGCACGTCGAATCGACTTTTACGGTGTCGGCACCTCAGGCACTGTCGCCCTGGACGCGCACAACAAGTTTTTCCGCATCAATAAGATCTCGGTCGCCAGCGCCGACCCGCATTTGCAGGTTCTCTCCTCAACGACCCTGACCGCCGACGATGTCGCGGTTCTGATC
>JAEXPB010000352.1 GCA_023438965.1 Bacillota bacterium
CGTTCATACCCTTGATCATCAACTGCCGGAGGATGTTCTCGTCATCGACAGCCGGACCCAATGTGCAGATGATTTTGGTCTTTTTCATCCAGCACCTCATTTCTTGCCGCTAGCGGCATACCGGGACATCCCCGGCGATTTGGAACAACCTTATTATAAGCCCGCTGCTTCGCCGCTGTCGATGGCCGCCGCCTGGCGCAGCGCGGCGATGAGCCCCTGGCGGGCGATGGCGGGCCGGTCTGCCGGTGCAGCCGAATATTGACGGCCAGCCGGAAAAGGTACAAAATACGGAAAGGCGGCGCCGAAGGCCTTGCCAAATCAAGACAGCAGGAGAGCCAGACCCATGATCACGGAAAGCATACTGGATATTATCGGCAATACCCCGATGGTCAGCTTGCGGAAGCTAACCGGCCTGAATATTTTCGCCAAAGCAGAGTACCTGAATCCTGGCGGCAGCATCAAGGACCGGGTTGCCAAATATATGATCGAACAGGCCGAAGCGCGGGGGATCCTGAAACCAGGCATGACCATCATGGAATGCACATCCGGCAACACCGGCATCGGGATCGCCCTGGTCGGCGTCCAGAAGGGCTATCGGGTGGTCATCGTCATGCCGGAGAACATGAGCGAGGAACGGAAGAAGATCATCCTGGCCCTGGGCGCCGAACTGATCCTGACCAAGGCCGAGGACAGCATCGGCGGCGCCGTCAGCGAGGTCGAATGCCAGAAATGCCGTGATCCGCTGATTTTTGTCCCCCAGCAATTCGAGAACACGGACAATCCGCGCATCCACTACATGACAACCGCGCAGGAGATCTGGGAGCAAATGGACGGCCGGGTGGACGTTTTTGTATCCGGGCTGGGCAGCGGCGGCACGCTCGAAGGCGTCGGCCGATTTATCCGGGAACATAATCCGCATGCCAGGATCATTGCTGTCGAGCCGAAGAACGTATCGGCCCTGCTGGGCCACGAGCCGGGCCTGCACAAGATCCAGGGCATCGGCGACGGATTCATCCCCAGTGTCCTCGATGTCGGGCTGATCGACGACGTGATCGAAGTGACCGACGACGACGCGATGGGCACTGCGCGCGAACTGGCCCGCGGGCAAGGCATCCTGGTCGGGACATCATCCGGCGCCAATGTCTGGGCGGCCCGGCAGGCAGCCCGGCAGTACGGCGAAGACAAACGCATCGTCACCATCCTGCCGGACCGGGTGGAGCGGTATTTCAGCACATCGCTGATTTAGCAGGAGGCGACACAATATGAAATATTTCAAGAAGCTTGTTGGCCGGCGGATCTACCTGTCCCCGATGAATGTCGAGGATGCCGAAACTTATGTCCGCTGGCTGAGTGATCCGGCCGTATCCGATAATCTGGGCAGTACCAGCCATGTCATCGCCCTGAGCGGCGAGAAGGACTGGATCACCCAGAACGCCGGCAAGCCCTTGCTGGCCATTGTCAAGCTGGATAATGACGAATTGATCGGCAACTGCGGCATCCAGAGCATCGACCAGGTCCGGCAGTGCGCCGAGGTCGGCCTGTTTATCGGCGACGAAAAGAACCGCGGCCAGGGCTATGGCGGCGAGGTTCTGCAATTGTTGCTCGATTACGGCTTCGGTTGCCTGAATCTGCATAATATCATGCTGCGGGTCTTCGCCTTTAACGAACGGGCGATTGCCTGCTACAAGAAAGCCGGTTTCCGGGAGATCGGCCGCCGTCGCCAGGCTTATTTCCTGCACGGGAAATACCATGACGAGATCTTTATGGATGTCCTGCGCGAGGAGCATATCCTGGCCGGTCAATAAACGGCCAGTTGACGGCGGCGCCGGCTTTGCCGGATAATCAGGACAGGACGGGCCGAATACTGTTGGCAGGAGGATCAGCATGATGAATGAACAGCCGAATCCCGCTCCGGATACCCAGGATAGCGACGCGCTGAAGCTGGCCGGTGTTTGCGGCTACGACCGCGACCATCTGCTGTTGATCGGTCGGAACCGGCGCTATTACCTGACCCGCTTCCGCGCCATGCAGGAGCGGCGGTCCGCGGTCAGCCTCAATCTGTCCGCCCTTTTGCTCGGACCTTTCTGGCTGTTGTACCGGAAGATGCAATTCCTCGGCCTGATCCTGCTGCTGGCCGAATTTACGCCTCTGTATGTCCACAGTTTCCTGTTTCTGGGCGTGATCCTGGCCATAGCGGCGGTTCTGGGCTTGTTCGGCAATGACATCTACCGCTGGAAAATCGAGCGGGTGGTCCGGAAAAACCAGGCCGCCGCTCCGGAATGGAAGCACGGCTATCTGCAGATCATCGGCGGTACGAGCCTGGTGCCGATTTTCCTGGCTTTGGCGCTCTGTGTCCTGTCGGCGCTCGCTTTGGCGGCCAAAGGCGTGATGCCGGTCCTGGTCAACGACCTCAGCCGGCTGGGAGGTAATTAAAATGAAGACCATCAGACCGGTTACCCTGATTATCATGGATGGCGTCGGCATCAATCCCAGCGCCTACGGCAATGCAGTCCAGGCTGCCCTGAAGCCGATGCTCGACCGGCTCAGCCAGACCTGTCCGTACACCACGATCACCGCGCACGGCAAAGCCGTCGGCCTGCCTTCCGACGACGATATGGGCAACAGCGAAGTCGGGCACAACGCCCTCGGCTGCGGCCAGATCTACGCCCAGGGCGCCCGGCTGGTCAACGAGTCGATTGCCAGCGGCAAGCTGTATACCTCGGCGACCTGGCGCAAGATCATCGGCAATTGCCTGGCGCAGCAGTCGACGCTGCATTTCATCGGGCTGCTCTCCGACGGCAATGTCCATTCCAACATCGCCCATTTGCTCTCGATGCTCAAGGCAGCCAAAATCCAGGGCGTGCGCCGGACCCGCGTGCACATCCTGCTCGACGGGCGCGATGTGGAAGCCACGTCGGCCCTGAAATACGTGAATGAGCTCGAGGATTGCCTGGCCGCGCTGAACGACGGCACGTTCGACGGCCGGATCGCTTCCGGCGGCGGCCGGATGAAGATCACGATGGACCGCTATGAAGCCAACTGGGGCATGGTCCAGACCGGCTGGGCAACCCATGTCCTGGGTCAGGGCCGGCAATTCGCCAGCGCGGCGGCGGCGATCACCGCCTATCGGGAAGAGTACGGCGTGATCGACCAGGACCTGCCGCCATTTGTCATCGCGGCGGATGGACAGCCGGTCGGACCGATTCTCGACCATGACAGCGTCATTCTGTTCAACTTCCGCGGCGACCGGGCAATCGAAATCAGCAAGGCATTCGAATACGACGACTTCAACGGATTCGACCGCGTACGCCGGCCGCAAGTGGTTTACGCCGGCATGCTGCAATATGACGGCGATCTGAAACTGCCGCAGGAGTTCCTGGTCAGCCCGCCGGACATCCGGAACACTTTGTCCGAGCTGCTGGTGCGGCAGGGCTGCCGCCAGTTCGCCCTGTCCGAAACGCAGAAATACGGCCATGTGACCTATTTCTGGAATGGCAACCGCAGCGGCAAGTTCGATGAACAGCTGGAGGATTTTGTCGAGATCCCATCGGACCGGGTGCCTTTTGAGCAACGGCCCTGGATGAAGGCGGCGGAAATCACCGACCGGCTGATCGAAGCCCTGCGCGACGGGCAGTACCAATTCCTGCGGGTCAATTTCCCCAACGGCGACATGGTGGGCCATACCGGACATTTCGCTGCTGCCGTCACGGCGGTCAACACGGTCGACCTCAGCCTGGAACGGATAGTCCGGGTGATCGATGAGACCGGCGGTATCCTGCTGGTCACCGCCGACCATGGCAATGCCGACGAAATGCTGGAGAAGGCCCAGAAGGGCGAGGTGCCGAAGCCGAAAACCGCCCATACCCTGAATCCGGTGCCGTTTGTTATTTACGACCCGCAGGAGCGGCATGAATTGAAAACCGGCTCATTCGGCCTGGCCAACGTGGCGGCTACCATTGCGGAGCTGCTCGGTCTGCCGGTGCCGCCGATGTGGGAAACGAGCCTGCTGCGGCAGGATTGACGCGGACCGGATCAGGCCGGAAAGCCTGGCGTCCGAATTTCCCGCGGCGAATGGCCGGTTAGTTTTTTAAACAAGGCGCTGAAATAGAAAATGTCGCCAAAACCCAGCTGCTCAGCTATTTCGGCCACTGTGCCGGCGCCGTTGGCCAGCAGACTGCGAGCCTGACGGATGCGCAGCTGGTTTCGGTAGGCCATCGGCGACAGCCCCTTGCAACGGACGAAGATCCGGCGGAACTGGGACTCGCTCAGCCGGCACAGGCGGGCCAGCTGAGCGGTCGGCACTTCTTCGGCGATATGCTGCTCGAGGTAAAGTACCGCCGGCCGGATGCCGGCATAGCCCTGGCGATCCAGGGCTGCGGCCTGCAAGTCCTGGACCAGCTGGGCCAGAAGCTCATAGAGGATGGCCGCGCTGCGCAATTCGCTGCCCAGGCTGCCCTGGCGGACGGCCTGCACCAATTCACCCGTTTTCAAAGCATAAAAAGCGGACGGCTGCGTCACCACCGCCAAGGGCTCATCAGTCAGGGCCAGGCGTCGGCCTTCGGCATCCTGCAGGATGAAGTTGATCAGGATGTACGTGACCGTTGCCGTCAGTACCTCGAACGTATAATGGCTGCCTTCCGGCAGATAAGCCAGATCGCCGCCGGCCAGCTCGAACGAAGTCTGGCAATGATAACGACAGCGCCCGTCCTGGATAAAAACGAAGCCGCTATTGGCGCGTCCGGCGGCAGTGGTGACAAAGGACCGCGCCTGGGACACCTTCGGCACCGCAGAAATGGCGTACACCCCTAAATGGCTATTGGTCAAGGCTTGGAGAAATTGGTCGGCCATCATGGATCACCTCCTGGCTCTCGCCGTCATCATAACCGCCGCGGCGGCGCTTTGTCAATCAAACATGCGCGTTTGACACAAGTAATGCGGATCGGCTCCATGTTCAAGGCACCGACAGCGCGGTATGCTAAAAGCAAAAACACAGGAGCGTGATGATCATGTATGAATTAAAAAATGGCATTTTGCATCAAGATGGCCAGCCCAAACTTGGTCTGGGCGTTTCTTACTTCGCATCATATCATCCGGAGAAATGGCCGGTCGCACCGGACGATGACCGAATGGGGCAGATGACGCTGGATATTCGGGAGATCGCGGCATTCGGCTTCAACCATGTCCGCAACGCCGCTTTTGAAAAGCTGTGTTGGGAAGGGGAGACGGTCCGTTTCGACTATCCCTTCATCGATGCCATGGTGCGCGCGATTTCGGAAAACGGCATGGCTGCGGTCGTCCGTTTGCAGGGTTACTCGATGAACCACCGCGGCCACGCTGACAATACGCCGATGAATGAGCAGGGCGAGCCCTGCACCAGCCATACTTTCATCTTGGATTGCCTGAGCAACCGGGAAGTGATGGCCGACGCCCGGCAAGCCACTCAGGTGCTGGCCCGTCACTTCGCCCAATTCCCCGACCTGGTCGGATTCCAGATCTACAATGAACCGGCCTATGCCTGGGGCGGCGGCTATTATGACTACGGTCCGCGCTCGATTGCCGAGTACCGGGTCTGGCTGGTCCGGCACGGTTATATGAGCGAAGACGAAGCCCGCGACTATGACCCGCCGCGTCAGGTGCCCGGCCGCGGGGAGGACCTGACTGACTGGATCCGCTTCCGCCTGTTCAATACGGAAAAAATGACCGAAATGCTGGTGAACCTGAATGAAACAACTCGTCAGGCGGCGCCGGGCAAGGAAGCGATGAGCAACCTGATGAGCTGCCCGTTCGCTCCCCGGCAGTCCCGCATGGGCGAGGACTTTTTCCCGGTCGCCCGGGGCATGGACTATCTGGGCTATGATGCCTATCACCCGTTCCGCGGTGAACGGTATTTCTATGCCGATTCGGTGCTCAGCGGCGTGGAGAGCGCGGCGGCGGTCTGCGGCAAACACGCCTGGATCGTCGAATACTGCTGCCGCACGCACATGACGATCGAGGACCTGGAGCTGCAAACAGTGAGCGCCCTGGGCATGGGCTTCAAGGGGATCAATTACTACGCCTGGCGGTCGGATGTCATCGGCCCTGAAGGCGGTCTGGGCGGCATCATCCGCGCCGACCGCAGCCCGACGCCCAAATTCGCCGAGATGAAGAAGCTGATCCAGGTGCTCAACAACCTGTCCGGCAAATTTGCCGCCGCCGAAAAGCGCCGCGACGGCGTGGCGATCCTCTATTCGAACCAGGCCACGATCATTTCTGACGCCTGGGATGAAATCCCGCAAACCCAAACGGCCATGACCCGGATCTATACCGACCTGAAACGGTCAGGCATCTCGGCCGACTATGTTACCGCTGCCGACCTGGCCGCCAATATCCTGGGTTCGCGTTTGCTGATCGTGCCGCAGCTCAACCGGCTGAGTGCGGCGGAGGCTGAACTGGTCGGTGCCTTTGCCCGGCGTCAACCCGTTTTCCATTACGAATCGTCCGGCTACCGGATCCATCCGGATTATCCATCCGACAGCTTGAACGGGCAGCCTTTGATGCCCGACTGGTGCTTCCGCCCGCACGACACGAAAGTATGGCATTACCGGATGGGCGAAGTCCTGGAGCTTTGCGGCATCGAACCGGCGCTGCGGGTGACGGCGCGGCTGGACTCCCTGGGCTTTGGCTATCTGCAGGGTAATGACGGCAGCTACATCCTGGCCTGCCTGAGCAATATCCACAGTTCCTTAATACCGGTCGCCGATGGCCGGCTGATCGTTGACGAAACGCGTCTGGGCGTTTTCCGCACCGCGACCGCGTACGGGCGGGACCGGCAGCAGGCGCTGCCAGTCCGGCGTACGGTCGGGCAGACCTGGGTGGAACTGCCGGAGATCAAGGCCGGGCTCTTTGTCCTGCTGGAAAGGGGTTAAGTGACAAAGCAAACGCATCATTGTCAAAGTAAAAGCAATTGCCAGAGAAAACGTATACATGGAAGGTATTTGTCAGACTAAACGCAAGTGGAAACGCCGATAGAGATTTTCTTGATAGCCGAAAAAGCACCCAAAAAGACCGAAAGGGTAAACTAAACAAGGCGACGAAAAGGCTGTGTCAGAGTAATCGCCACACGAATAGGCCTCAAGATGAGAGCGGCATGACCAAAACAAAGAATGTGTTAGCGCATGTGGAACCTATTGTTTCCGTCATTCCTGACCCCATTATACTCCCATTCAACACACCTCCAAATTCCGTGTCAGACTTATCGTTTCATCCTGTCTTTCCTAGTTGGGTTTGATTTGTCATTTAAGGCCTGCTGGAAAGGTGAGGGGGAGTCGGCGCCGATTGGCCAAATGATGTGAACTGTGT